>JAABRB010000341.1 GCA_011391185.1 Betaproteobacteria bacterium | reverse complement strand
CCGCGTCGAATTCGGCGATTGGCGTCTCGCGCGGCAGATCGATGTGGTACCAGCGCTCCTTCTCTCCGGTCAGGGTGAGCTTCGCGTTCTCGCCCATCACCACGCCGCCCTTCCACATCAGGCTCTCCTGGAGCATGAAATGGAGTGCGTGCCCGCGGCGTGCCGCCTCCACCATCATGGAGAAGGTGGTGTCCTTGTAGGTCTTGATCGACGACAGGGGATCGAGGATGACGCCGATTCTCATCCGGCACCTTCAGAAATTGCGTGGAATGTGCGTCAAGGATACGCCCGCCCGAGCGGGCCTTCCAGCTCAGAAGAGCAGGTTCGGCAGGAAGAGCGAGATCTGCGGAATGTAGGTGACGAGCACGAGGAAGACGACCAGCACCGAGAGCCACGGCAGCGCCGCGCGCACGACCTCCATGATGGACATCTTCGTGATGCCCGCGGTCACGAACAGGTTGAGGCCCACGGGTGGCGTCACCATGCCGATCTCGAGGTTCACCGTCATGATGATGCCGAGGTGAACGGGGTCGATGCCGAGCTCCATCGCGATCGGGAACAGGATGGGCGCCAGGATCAGGATGATCCCGGTCGGCTCCATGAAGTTGCCCGCGATGAGCAGGAGCACATTCACGACGATCAGGAACGCCCAGGAGGGCATTCCCCACGCCAGGATCTGCTCGGCGATCGCCTGCGGGATGCGCTCCGTGGTCAGCACGTGCGCGAAGAGCAGGGCGTTGGCGATGATGAACATCAGCATCACCGTCACCTTGGCGGCGTCGACCAGGACTTTCGGGACGTTGCGCATCCCGATGTCGCGATACACGAACACCGCGATGATGAACGCGTACACGGCCGATACTGCGGCGGCCTCGGTCGGGGTGAAGATGCCGCCGTAGATCCCGCCCAGGATGATCACGATCAGCAGCAGCCCCCAGAGCGAATCCCGGCCGGCAATCAGCACTTCGCGAAGCGGTGCGCGGGGCTGGCGCGGGAGATTCAGGTAGCGGGCGCGAAAGTAGATCGCGACCATCAGCATCAGGCCGAGCACGATGCCGGGAATCACGCCCGCCATGAAGAGCTTGCCGACCGACGTCTCGGTCGCCGCTCCGTAGACGACCATGACGATGGAGGGCGGGATCAGGATGCCGAGGGTACCGGCGTTGCAGATCACGCCGGCCGCAAACGGCTTCGGATAGCCTGCGCGGACCATCCCGGCGATCACGATCGATCCGACCGCGACGACCGTCGCCGGCGAAGAGCCCGACACCGCGGCGAACAGCATGCAGGCGAGTACCGACGCGATCGCGAGACCGCCGCGCAAGTGGCCGACGCAGTCGATCGCGAACCGGATCATGCGTCGCGCCACGCCGCCGGTGGTCATGAATGCGCCGGCGAGGATGAAGTACGGAATCGCGAGCAGCGTGAAGTGCTCGGAAGTCTCGAAGAGCTTCAGCGAGAGCGAGGCGAGCGAGTCCTGACCGAACAGGAGAATCGTGATCAACGACGAGAGGCCAAGCGCCACCGCGATCGGCATCCCGATGAGCATGAAGACGAACAGCAGGATCAGCAGGATGGCGGAGTTCACTGCTTCGTCTCCGCCCCGGATTCGCTTTCCGGTTCCTCGAGCTGGTGCTTGAGCGCGTCGGCCGCCTCGTCGCCGAGCAACCGCGCCTCCTTGCCGGTCACGATCCGGTAGAGCACCTGCGCGAAACGGAACGCGAGGAGACCGAAACCTATGGGCAGCACGAGCCGCGGCACCCACTGCGGGATCGGGATATCCTGCGCCTCGATCCCGATCTCGTACATCTTCGCGACGTACACCCAGCCGCCGATGAAGACGATGACCGCATAGACGATGCAAAGAATGGTCGCGGCGGCACCCACGATCTGCGCGGTGCGGGGCTTCAGGACCTTCACCAGCGCGTCCACGCCGATGTGCGAGCCGACCCGGACGCCGTAGGACATGCCCAGAAAAATCATCCAGGCGAAGAGGAATGTGACGAGCTCGAGCGCCCAGACGAAGCTGTAGTTGAAGACGTACCGGGCGATGACCTGCGTGAAGGAGATCATCGTCATGACGGCGAGGAGGAAGGCGATGATGCCTTCCTCCAGCCGTCCGAACCAATCTCCCAGGCGCACGTGCCCGCTCCGGAGTCCGGTACTTAGTGCTTGTGGATTACCAGGCGATCACTCGCCGGCTTTCAGGGCGGACTGGATCAGTTCCTTGCCGATGCCGGCCTCGAACTTCTTCCACACGGGCTGCATGGCTTTCTGCCACTCGGCAAGATCCTGCTTGGTGAGCTTCTGGATCTTTGCCTTGCCGGCGTCCGCGATCTTCTTCTTGTCTGCCTCGTTGATGTCGAGCGCCAGCTGGTTCGCGTAGGCCGTCGCTTCTTTCATGGCTGCCGCAAGACCCGCGCGAACATCGGGCGGGAGGCCGTCCCACCATTTGGCGTTCGTGACGACCATGTATTCGATGAGACCGTGGTTGGTCTCGGCGATGGTCTTCTGCACCTCGAAGAACTTCTGCGAGTAGATGTTCGACCAGGTGTTTTCCTGGCCGTCCACGACGCCGGTCTGGAGCGCCTGGTAGACCTCGCTGAAGGCCATCTTCTGCGGATTGGCGCCGACCGCCCGGAATTGCGCTTCGAGCACGTCGGAGGACTGGATACGGAACTTCAGGCCCCTGACGTCGGCGGGCACGGCCAGCTTGTCCCGGTTGGTCGACAGCTCCTTCATGCCGTTGTGCCAGTACGCGAGCCCCTGGAGTCCCTTGCTCTTCATGGCATTGAGCAGCATCTGGCCGTCCGGACCAGCCTGGAACTTGTCCACGACCTCGATGCTCGGGAAGAGGAACGGCAGGTCGAAGATCTGCAGCTTCTTCGTGTAACGGTCGAACTTCGAGAGCGAGGGTGCGATGAGCTGCACGTCGCCGAGCAGCAGCGCTTCCATTTCCTTCGCGTCGCCGAAGAGCTGCGAGCTCGGGAACACCTGCACCTGGACCTTGCCGGGCAGCGTTTTCTCGGCGAGCTCCTTGAACTTCAGGGCGCCCTGGCCCTTCGGCGTCTTTTCGGCCACGACGTGGCTGAATTTGATCACGATCGGTTGCTGCGCGAACGCGAACGAAGACGCACACAAGGCGAGCGCGGCGGTGATTGCAGTGAGCAACTTCATGACAGGCCTCCACGGACGAAAAGATGCTTACGGCCGACGAATACACGGGACGCCGGTGAACTTTAGCCCTCCGGCGGGCACTGACCGGGAGGCAACGGCACGTACATGCAATGGATCTTGCCCGGATCTTTCTTTGATCTATCAGGTGCGCCGGTCATTCGCGCGCCCCCAATTTTACTCAAAACCCATGCGCAAGGTATCCGCCGTCAGAACGACGGGCGAAAGGCATCCGGGCGGCTACTTGGCCGCCGCACCTCCCGACGCACCGGCCGCCGATGCGGGCGCGATTGCGGCGGGCGGGGGCGCTTTCGCCGCGTCGGCTACGGGTGCCCCGGGTTCCTTCCAGTTCGCGCCCGCAGCGTTGGCCATATAGACGATCGCGCGCGTGACCTCGCCATCGGAGAGATTCGGATTTCCGCCGCGCGGAGGCATCCCGCGAATGCCCTTGATGGCGTCCTTGCTGAGCGTCTCGAGACCCTCGACGATCAACTTGGCCCAGGCCGCCTGGTCGCCGAATTTCGGTGCGTTGGCGACGCCCGTCTGATGACACGCCGTGCATACGGCCTTGTAGGTGTCCTCGCCGCTCTGCTCGCCTGCCGCGGCCGCGTCGCCGCCCGCCTGGATGGCGACGTCGGCCACCGGCTTGATGCGGGCCGCAACCGCTTCCGGCGCGAGTACGGCCGGGTCCGGCGCGCGCATGCTCACGACCAAATTGGCGACGAGAATGATCAGCACCGCCGGCACCACGAGCGAAAGCGCGAGGATGGTGACGAGCTGCTGCGGGGTCTTGATGAATTTCATGTGATTTTCGGATCGTGCGGCGTCTGCTGGGCGCTCATCGGAGGGGACTCGTGCAAAGGAAGGGCTGGGGAAAGCGGCAAAATCGACCGCGCCGCGAATTATAGCCGCAGCCCGTAGCCCGGCAAAGCGCGCGCCATATCGATGCGGTAGAATTCGCGGCGTCGCGAGCGCCCGTAGCTCAGTGGATAGAGTATTGGCCTCCGAAGCCAAGGGTCGTG
>JAABRB010000340.1 GCA_011391185.1 Betaproteobacteria bacterium | reverse complement strand
GGCAACTATCCCGACCGGCCGCTGCGCCTGATCGTGCCATTTCCTCCCGGGGGCGGTAACGACATCCTGGCCCGCGCGGTAGGACAGAGTCTCATCGAACCCCTGGGGCAGCAGGTAGTCGTCGATAATCGCCCCGGAGCGGGCGGCATGGTCGGCGGTTCGCTCGCCGCGACAGCCAATCCGGATGGATACACCTGGTTCCTCGGCAGCCTGGGCAGCCTCGCGCACAATCCGGCATTGCGGCCCAAGCTCCCGTACAGCCCGCCGCGCGATTTCGCGGCGGCTTCGCTGCTCGCCACGTCCTCGTTCATTCTCGTCGTGTACCCCGGGCTGCCCGCGAAATCGGTAAAGGAGTTGCTTGCGCTGGCGCGCGCGAAACCCGGCACGCTCAATTATGGCTCCGCGGGAACCGGCTCGTCGCTGCACCTGACTGGCGAACTATTCAAGCACACCACCGGCGTGAACATCGTGCACGTCGCCTACAAGGGCACAGCGCCGGCGATCTTCGATCTCATCGGGGGACAGGTGCAGATGGTGTTCAGCACCATGCCGCCGGCGCTGCCGCACTTGAAGGCAGGCAAGCTGCGCGCGCTGGGCGTCACCAGTGCGAAGCGCGCCAGGGCCTTGCCTGACATGCCAACGATTGCCGAGAGCGGCGTGCCCGGTTTCGACGTGGAGAACTGGCAGGGCATCGTTGTGCCCGCGAAAACGCCGCGGGCCGTCGTCGAGCGTCTCAATCGCGAGATCGTCCGGGTGCTCGCGCAGCCCGCGATGATCCAGTCGTTGAGCCGGCAGGGTCTTGACCCGGCTGGCGGAGCGCCCGCGGTGTTCGACAAGCTGATCCGCGCGGAAATCAGCAAATGGACCGGGCTCGTGCGGGCGGCCCGCATCCAGGTGGAGTGACCCACCGATGACCAGGACCAACGATCACTGAGGATCGAACATGAAATTCAGCAACTTCCTGTTTCCCGCGGCAATGGATCCCGGGCGGGACCACCAGATCATCCACGAGACGCTGCGCGAAGGGCAGCTGTGCGACGAGCTCGGGATGGACATGCTGTGGCTCGCCGAGCACCACTTCGATGGCATCTGCGCCTACGTCGACCCGGTGAGCTTCGCCGCGGCGCTGGCGGCGAGCACGAAGCGGATTCACATCGGCTTCGCGGTCGCGCAGATGTCGCTGCATCACCCGATCCGCATGGCGGAGCAAATGTCCCTCATCGACAACATCAGCAAGGGCCGCCTCGTCGTCGGTCTCGGCCGCGGCACCGCTTACAACATCTACGATTACCAGGGCTACGGCATCGACCCGAAAGAAGCCTATGACCGGCTGATCGAGGCCGAGGAGATCATGATCAAGGCCTGGACCACGGAAAACTACAGCCACAAGGGCAAGTACTGGGACATCCGCCTGCCGAAGCTGCGGCCACAGCCGTACACCCGGCCGCACCCGGCCATCGTCCGTGCCTGTTCGGGCGAAGAGGCGATGCTCGGCATGGCGCGCGAAGGCCGGCCGTTCCTGATGAATATCCAGAGCAACGAGGTCACCCGGCACCGCATGGACCTCTATCGCAAGACCATGCGCGAAGCCGGGCACGACGAGCCGACCGTGGCGCGCTGCGTCGACCACACCTGGGTGTGGCGCAATATTTTCGTCGCGGAATCCGATGCTGAGGCGGAACGCCTGGCGCTCCCGGCCTTCGAGACCCAGCAGGCGTTCCGCCAGGCGATGCGCAAGAAGGTCTACGAGGAGCAAGGCCTGCTGCTGAAGCAGGACGCCAATCCCGCGGCGCGCAACCAGGTGCAGCACTCGATGATCTGCGGCTCGCCCGCCACCGTCGCCGAGGCAATCGCCGAGATCGACAAGATCGGCGTCGGGGGGTTACTGATGGTGTTCCGCATCGGCCCGATGGCAGCCGAGGTGGCCGAGGCGAGCATCCGGCTGTTTATGAAAAAAGTAGCCCCGGAATTTCCTCGCGCAGTCGCCGCGCCGCAAACGCAAAAACAACCGCTGCCGCATCGAATGAACGACCGCAGATAATGGAAAAGCACGAGGTGAACACATGAAAATCGAGCCCCGCCGCCTGCATCCTGCTGTCGCCCTGGCCTGCGCGACTGGCGTGGCACTGGCGTCGCTCACACCGCTGGCGATCCATGCGCAGGACTACCCCAGCAGGCCGGTACGACTCGTCATCCCCTGGGCGGCCGGCGGCTCGACCGACTCCATCGGCCGCATCCTCGGGCAAAAGCTCACCGAGTACACCGGCCAGCAATGGATCATCGACAACCGCGGTGGCGCGACCGGCACCATCGGCCACGCGTTTGCGGCCAAGGCTGCGCCCGACGGCTACACGCTGCTGCTCGGCACCAACAGCACTTTTGCCATCGCGCCGCACCTCTACAAGAATCTCCAGTACGACAACGAGAAGGCGTTCGCACCGGTTTCGCTCGTCGCAATCAGCCCGCAGATCCTGTCGGCGCACCCGTCGCTGCCGGTGAAAAACGTGAAGGATCTGATCGCGCTCGCGCGGGCCAGGCCCGGCGCCATCCCGTTCTCCACCGCCGGGGTCGGGGCGACGAGCCATATGGCGACCGAGCTCTTCATGAACCTGGCGGTCATCAAGATGACCCACGTCCCCTACAAGGGCGGCAGCCCTTCGGCCCAGGCGCTGATCTCGGGCGAAACAGCGCTCTCTTTTGTCGACGTCATCACCGCGCTGCCGCAAGCGCAAGCGGGCCGGCTGCGCCCGCTCGCGACCAGCACGTCGAAGCGCACTCCCCTCATGCCGGATCTGCCGACGATTGCCGAATCAGGTTTGCCGGGATTCGAATCGGTGACCGCATTCGGCATGTTTGCTCCAGCCGGCACTCCCCGGGTGATCATCGCGCGCGTGAACAGGGAAGTGGCGCGGGCGCTTGGCACCGCCGACGTGAAGGAAAAGCTGCGCGCGCAGGGCATCGATCCGGCCGGCACTTCGCCCGATGATCTCGTCGCCTACCAGAAACAGGAGTCGGCGAAATGGGGCAAGGTGATCCGCGAGCAGGGAATCAGGTTCGAG
The DNA here is from genome assembly GCA_011391185.1 of Betaproteobacteria bacterium. The sequence continues at coordinate 1,146 of JAABRB010000340.1, read as the reverse complement.
TGACCGGAACGCTGATAGCGGAATGTGAATGAAAGGCCCTGGCTTGCCAGCGGCATCAAGGTCAAGGCATGAATGACATGAAATCCTCCGGCAGCTTCTTTTCCGCGCGCGTCGGGCGTATCACGGTTTCGCCGAGCAACGCGGGCGCGCAACGCGTGCGGAAGATGAAAGCCCAGGGACGCGACATCATCGGTCTCACCATCGGCGAGCCGGACTTCGCGACTCCCGGCAACGTCAAGGAGGCGGCGACCGCCGCGATGGCGCGCGAGGAGACCAAGTACACCAATGCGGACGGCACGCCGCAAGGCGCCGCGCTCGTAACCGAACAGGACACCGTGGACTACCTGCTCGAAGCCGGGGGCGTGGCGGTGGTGCCGGGCGCGGCCTACGGTCTCTCACCCTACTTCCGGATGTCCATCGCCGCTCCTATCGGGGAACTCACCGAAGCGTGCCAGCGCATCCGTCGCGCCGTGGCCGCGCTGAAATAGGGACGCGCATGGATTCCGCTTCCGGCGCGGCGCCGCTGCTGTTCACTCCGATCCGGCTTGCCGGCCTTACGGCGCGCAACCGCGTGGTGGTGTCGCCGATGTGCCAGTACTCCTCCCGGCACGGCGGCCCCACCGACTGGCACCTCGTGCACCTGGGCAAGTTCGCGCTGGGCGGCGCCGCCATCGTGTTCTGCGAAGAAACCGCCGTCGCGGAACGGGCGCGCAAGACCTATGGCTGCGCGGGCATCTACAGTCCCCAGCACGCGCCCATGTATCAGCGCATCACCAGCTTCCTGCGCGAGAACGGCGCGATACCCGCGATGCAACTCGGCCACAGCGGGCGCAAGGCGTCCTGCGGGCCACCGTGGACGAATTTCAAGCCGCTGACGGATGAGGACGCGAAACAGGGGCACGCGCCGTGGCGCGGGGTGTCGGCGAGCGCGATTCCAGTGCGCGATGACGCCCTGGTGCCGGTCCAGCTTTCCGCAGCCGACATCAAGACGGTTATCGGAGACTGGCGCGAGGCCACATTAAGAACGCTGGATGCCGGCTTCGATATCCTCGAAATCCACGGCGCGCACGGCTATCTCATCCACCAGTTCCTCTCGCCGCTCGCCAACCGCCGCACCGATGCTTATGGCGGCGACCTGGCCGGCCG
>JAABRB010000339.1 GCA_011391185.1 Betaproteobacteria bacterium | reverse complement strand
GTCGGTGTAGAAGCGCTCGAAGACGCGCGACAGCGCATCGGGCCGAATGCCGGGGCCGTCGTCGTCGACCACGATCTCGACCTCGCCCTTGAGCCGCCGGCAGACCACGCGCACGGCGCTGCCTGGCGGCGAGAACGAGCGCGCATTGTGGAGAAGGTTATCGACGACCTGAGACAGGCGCGAGTCGTGGCCCGGCACGACGTAGCTTGCGGGCGCGCCCGGGGCCCGCTCGAAGGCGAGCGTGATCGAGACCTTGTCGTCGCGCGGCACGTCGTTGGCGAGAGTGACCACGGTGGTGAGCAGGTTGCGCAGGTCGATCGGCGCCGCCTCCTGGCGCTGCAGGTCGGCGTCGAGCCGGCTGGCGTCGGAGATGTCGCTGATCAGCCGGTCGAGCCGTTTCACGTCGTGCTGGATCACCGCGAGCAGGCGGCTACGCGCATCCTCGCTCTTGGTGAGCGGGAACGTCTCGACCGCGGAACGCAGTGAAGTCAAAGGGTTCTTCAGCTCGTGGGCCACGTCGGCGGCGAAGCTCTCGATCGCCTCGATACGGGCATAGAGCGTATTGGTCATTTCGCGCAGCGACCCGGAAAGATGCCCGACCTCGTCGGAGCGCTTGCTGAAGTCCGGAATTTCCACCCGCGAGCGGATGCGGCGGCGCACCACATCGGCGGCGCCGGCGAGACGCCGCAATGGCCCGCCGATGCTGCGCGCGAGCAGGATCGACAGGACCACCATGACGCCGGCGGCGATCAGGAACACGCGCACAATGACCCAGCGTTCGGTTTCGACCGCGGATTCGATCTCGCCGCCCTGGGTCGAAAGCAGGAGCACGCCGGACAGGGCGCGGAAGCGCTGCACCGGCACGGCGACCGAGATGATGACATCGCCGCGCTCGTTCTGGCGCACGGCGCTCGCGCTCTGGCCGGACATGGCGGTTACGACTTCGGAGTAGCCGCGCCCGTTCTCGGGACCAAGCTCGCGGTAGACCGGCAGATTCCCGCGATCGACGCGTTTCATGATCCGGTCGTACTGGCGGCGGAAGAAGCCCGGCACCGGTACGTCTGGCGGCGGCAGGTCGAAGCGAAGGATTTCGCCGCGGATATAGAGCGTGCGCGAGTCGAGCAGAAGCGTCCCGTCGCGGTCGTAAATGCGCGCGCGCGTATTGGTCGGCGTCACCAACAGCCGCAGCAGCGGCGCGATGCGCTCGGGATTGAGCGGGAACTCGAGCGGCGAGAATACCTCTTCGCCGGGGCCATAGGTCTCTCCGGCGTGGAGCTGAAGCAGCCGTTCCGGATCGATGGTGACGGTGTTGGCGTCGGCGGTGGCGGAAGTGGCGACGGCGCCGGCGATGATCTCGCTCTGAATGAGCAAACTCTGGACGCGCGCGTCGATCAGGCCGGCGCGGTACTCGGAAAGGTAAAGAATGCCGGAGACCAGCGCGACCAGGCCCGCGAGATTGAGCAGGACGATGCGCCGCGTGATGCTGGAGAAGCCGAGATTGGAGAGCTTGCGGCCGAGCCCGCGCAATGCGTCGAGCGAGCGCCGCAGACGGCCGGGCGCACGCACGAGTGGGGGTTTTTCGACATCCGCCTTCATGGACCGGCGGCCGGCGGGGCAGGCATGCCTGCCGCGGCTCAGGCCTCCTTGAACCGATAACCGACGCCGTAAAGCGTCTCGATCATTTCGAAGTCGTCATCGACGATCTTGAATTTCTTGCGCAGCCGCTTGATATGGCTGTCGATGGTGCGGTCGTCGACATAGACTTGGTCGTCATAGGCCGCGTCCATCAGCGCATTGCGGCTCTTGACCACTCCGGGCCGCACCGCCAGCGCCTGCAGGATCAGGAACTCGGTGACGGTCAGCGTCACCGGATCGCCCTTCCAGGTGCAGGTGTGACGTTCCGGGTCCATGCGCAATTGGCCGCGCTCGAGCGCCTTGGCGTCGAGTTGTTCCTTGGTCGCCTGGGGGTCCTTCGGCGTGAAACGTCGCAACACCGCCTTGACGCGCTCGACCAGAAGCCGCTGAGAAAACGGCTTGCGGATGAAATCGTCGGCGCCCATCTTGAGTCCGAACAATTCGTCGATCTCCTCGTCCTTGGACGTGAGGAAGATCACAGGCATATCCGCCTTTTGGCGCACGCGGCGAAGCAGCTCCATGCCGTCCATGCGCGGCATCTTGATATCGAGAATGGCAAGATCGGGTGCGTTGGTCTTGAATCCTTCGAGCGCCGAGGCGCCGTCGGTATAGGCGAGGATGCGGTAGCCTTCGGCCTCGAGCGCGATCGAGACGGAAGTCAAAATGTTGCGGTCGTCGTCGACGAGGGCAATGGTGGGCATGAACGCTCCTTGCCGGAACCGATCCGGTGTTCCCCTGCGGTAAATCCCCCAGGAAGGGCCGAAATGTGACGGCCCGCCGCCCCCAAGCCCGCAATCTAGCGTCTTTGCTCAACTTTCGCCACGAAAAGCGCACTTGTCTTGACCGGCGCCCATGTGGCGTGGCCCGTTGCCGCGTAAGGGAACCCGATGGGTGCGGCTGAAATCTTCGATCCGGTGCGGGCCGCGAAGCGGCTGGTGCGCGAAGCGCGCATGGGTGCACTCGCGAGCCTGACAGCCGATGGCGCGCCGTATGCGTCGCTGGTGACGGTTGCGACGGCTGCGGACAATGCGCCCTTGCTGCTGTTGTCACGGCTGGCGCGGCACACGGAGAACATTTTACGCGACCCGCGCGTTTCGCTTCTGATCGATGAGCGCCGCGGCGCCGATCCGCTTAGCGGTGCGCGCGTCAGTGTCACGGGCCGCGTCGCACCCACGAACGAAGCAAGCGCGGCGTGGCGGTTTCTCGCGCGGCACCCCTCGGCATCCGGTTACGCGAGTTTCGCCGACTTCGGATTCTGGCGGATCGAGGTGGAGAGCGCCCATCTCGTCGCCGGGTTCGGTCGCATCGTCGAACTCAAACGCGATCAGTTACTCACCGCGACCGGCGATGCGCCCGACTTGTTGGCCGCCGAGGAGAGCGCGGTCGCGCATCTGAACGAGGACCATCGCGAGGCGATCGGGCTCTATGCGACGCGCTTGCTCGGAGCCGAAACGGGAACCTGGAAGATTATCGGGATCGACCCGGAGGGTTGCGATCTGATGGCCGGCGAAGCCGTCCGCCGGCTCGATTTTCCGCAGCGCGTCAATTCTGCCGCGGATTTGCGCAAGACGCTCGTTGCGCTCGCGGACAAGGCAAAGCGCGCCTGAATCAAGGTTAAGACACAGGTGGGCAAAGGCCGGGGCGGCCGATCCGAAAAAATGGTACTATTCTTCTTTCCAAGGGCAGGGGCGACGCTCTAGAAGAGCCCCCAATTCCGGCGGCCGCACGTCCGGGGAGGCAGTAGTGAAAGAGTCCGGCATTCGCAACGGCGCCTTCGGTGCCGACAAGTTCGGCTTCAAGGACCTGAAAGCGGTCCATTGGAACCTGGTCGAGCCGCCACTCTACGAGCACGCGATCGCGCGCGGCGAGGCGGAGCTTGCCGCCGGCGGCGCACTGGTGGCCGAGACCGGCGTGCATACCGGCCGCAGCCCCAAGGACAAGTTCATTCTGCGCGACGCGCTCACCGAAAAGACCGTCTGGTGGGACAATAACGGCGCGCTGACGCCCGAGCAGTTCCAGCTCCTCTATGACGACTTTCTCGCGCACGCCAAGGGCAAGGAACTATTCGCGCAGGATCTCTATGGCGGCGCTGATCCGAAATACCGGATCAAGACGCGGGTCTATACCGAACTTGCCTGGCACTCGCTGTTCATCCGCACGCTTCTGATCCGGCCGGATCGCGCGGAGCTCGCGCATTTCGCGCCAGAGCTCACCATCGTCGACCTGCCGTCGTTCAAGGCCGACCCGAAGCGCCACGGCTGCCGCAGCGAAACGATCATCGCCATCGATTTCACCCGCAAGATCGTGCTGATCGGCGGCACCAGCTACGCCGGCGAGATGAAGAAATCGGTCTTCACCACGCTCAATTATTATCTGCCGGCCGAAAGCGTGATGCCGATGCACTGCTCGGCCAACGTCGGGCCCGCGGGCGATGTTGCGTTGTTCTTCGGCCTCTCCGGCACCGGCAAGACCACGCTCTCGGCCGATCCGAAACGCACGCTGATCGGCGACGACGAGCACGGCTGGGGCCCGCAGGGCGTCTTCAATTTCGAGGGCGGCTGTTACGCCAAGTGCATCAAGCTTTCGGCCGAG
>JAABRB010000338.1 GCA_011391185.1 Betaproteobacteria bacterium | reverse complement strand
TCGTGCGTCTCACGCCGACCGCTCGCGATTTCCTCGAGGGTCGCCGACACGCCATCCGGGTGCGAGCGCATCGCGACCAGCCGCCAGCCGAAGCGCAAGTCGATTGCCGGCCAACGCTCCGCCTGCCGCTTCAACACCGGCTCGATGTACATCTGCTGGGTGCGATGCAGCGGCTCCGGCGTCGGCCAGCGCGAGTTGGCTTCCTCGCGCGCGGCGATTGCCTCGCGCCGCGACTGCCAGGGCACGCGCGCCATCTCGTGCGCCGCGTAGCGCGTGAAGTAGGCGATGTCCTGCGGATGATCGAGCGGCAGGCCCAAGGCACGGATCTCCGGCGCAAATCCCAGCCGCCGGTAATGCTCCATCGAGCGCGATGTCGTCGCGTTCGCCTTGGGAAACTCGGGCGGTCCTGCATCCTCTTCCGCAAGCACGCACGGGACACCGCGGCGACCGAGCTCGATCGCAGTCATCAGGCCGGCCGGGCCACCCCCGGCGATGATGACTTGGGTGCGGCGCACGGATGCGCTCATGGGAGACTGTTCCGGTCCGAAACGCTGATCATCGAGTGCGACTAGCGCGCGCCGGCCTTGGCGAGCAGCGTGGCAATCTCCCCAAAGCCGCGAGTCCGTGCGTGCGCGAGTGGCGTCGCCCGCTGCCGATCGGTGATGTTCGGATCGGCGCCCGCGGCCAGCAGCAAGCGCACAATCTCGGTGTGGCGTGGCCCGCCATCGCCGAGGATCACCGCTTCGAGCAGCGCGGTCCAGCCGAGATCGTTGACGTGGTTCACGGCGATCGTGGTTTTCAGCAGCTCGCGCACCGTCTCGACGTGTCCGTAGTGGCAGGCGGGGATGAGCGCCGTACCGCCGTATCGGTTGGTGCTCCTGAGATCGGCACCCGCAGCCAGAGTCAGCCGCAGGATCTCCAGATAGCCGCGCGCGCCGGCGAGGAGATAGGCGCTGTCCTGGATCCGGTCCTGTGCGTTGACGTCGGCGCCGGCCTTGATGAGCTGTCGCGCCGCTTCCACGTGGTTGCCCTGCGTGGCCGCGAGCAACGCGGTCCGGCCCTGCGCGTCGCGCGCAGCCACGCTGGCCCCTTCGGCGAGCAGCGCGCGAACTTTCCCGGCGTTGCCGGCATCCGCTGCGGCGATCAGCGCAGCATCCCGCGACACCGGCTGCGCCGGCGCGACGCTCGCGCACGTGGCAATCCAGATTGCAAGGGCAATGCGCAGGGCGGTCTTCATGGTGTCACCGCCAGCGTCGCCATCGGATGGTGCGTGTTTCCGCCCGAGAACGGCGGAAACCGCTTGTAGTCGGCGCGCATCTCGTGGCGCACCGGCGAGGCAAGCGCGGCCTCGAGCGCCGCCTCGCTGTCGAATGCGACCCGGTTGCGCAGCATCGCGTTTGCGCGCGGCCACGGCAGGAATCCGTGCCAGTCGATGCGCGTATGCACCTCGAGCTCCCGGATGCCGGGAAACTTCGCCATGGGCACCGGATGGTGGGTGATGTAGAAGGATAGCCACTCGTTGAGATCCTCCGCCGGCCCGGGATAGGACACGAGATAGCTGCAGGGAAGCCCGCCCGGCGCTGCGCGGTGCACGGGGTCCGGCACGGCGAAGGCACGCATGAGCATCGCTTGCTGCGTGATCTGCGCGCCCGCGAGGCTCGGCATCACTTCGGGCTTGGCAAGCGCCTGCAGATGTCCATCGCGTGCGAGCGCGCGCTCCAGCGCGCCGATTTCGGCGAAGTCGAGCTGCGCGGCGAACGGCGGCGGCGGTCCATCGTCGAGATACGGATCCGCTGCGGTTTCGGGTGTATAGATCAGCGCCTTGCGCAGACCCGGCGTAGCGCGAACGATATCGATGAATCGGGATTTGTCCCCGGCGCTGGGCGCCAGGTCGGCGCGACCGCCGTGATCGTAGAACAGAAAGTATGAAATAGACATGCCGCGCTGATTCGCGTTGGGAGCCGCGTGAAGTGTAACGCCGGAAGCCGGGGTGCTCCCGTCGGGCTTTTCCCGCCGGTCCGCTCGGAATCCCGCGGGAGCGGCGATAATGACGCCCGCATCACTCTCGAATCTCTCGGAAAGTCCTTTTTCCCCATGGCACAGCACGTCTACACCATGCGCCGGGTCGGCAAAGTCGTGCCGCCGAAGCGCGTCATCCTGAAGAACATCTCCCTCTCCTTCTTCCCCGGCGCCAAGATCGGCGTGATCGGGCTGAACGGCTCCGGCAAGTCGAGCCTGCTCAAGATCATGGCGGGCGAGGACCAGAATTTCGACGGCGAAGCGATTCCGATGCCGAACATGCGTGTCGGCTTCCTGCCGCAGGAGCCGCAACTCGATTCCGCGAAGACTGTCCGCGAGATCGTCGAGGAGGGGCTCGGCGACATACTCGCCGCAAAGCGCCGCCTCGAAGAGGTTTATGCCGCCTACGCCGAACCCGACGCCGATTTCGAGAAGCTCGCCGATGAGCAGGCCACGCTCGAAGCGGTCATCGCTACCGACGGCGCCGACTCGGACGTTCAGCTCGACATCGCCGCCGACGCGCTGCGCCTGCCGCCCTGGGATGCGAAGATTGCGCCGCTCTCCGGCGGCGAGAAGCGACGCGTCGCGCTCTGTCGCCTCCTCCTCTCCAAGCCCGACATGCTGCTGCTGGACGAGCCGACCAACCACCTCGACGCGGAAAGTGTCGAGTGGCTAGAGCTCTTTTTGCAGAAATTCCCCGGCACGGTCATCGCCATCACCCACGACCGCTACTTCCTCGACAACGCCGCGGAGTGGATCCTCGAGCTCGATCGCGGCTACGGCATTCCGTGGAAGGGCAACTACTCCTCGTGGCTCGAGCAAAAGGGGCAACGGCTCGAGACCGAGGCCAGGCAGGAAGTCGGGCGCATCAAGGCAATGAAGGCCGAGCTCCAATGGGTGCGCCAGAATCCGAAAGGCCGCCAGGCCAAGAGCAAGGCGCGTATCGCCCGCTTCGAGGAGCTTTCCTCCTACGAGCACCAGCAGCGGAACGAGACCCAGGAGATCTTCATTCCGGTTGCCGAGCGGCTCGGCAACGAAGTGATCGAGTTCAACGCGGTCAGCAAGGGCTTCGGCGACCGGCTGCTGATCGACAAGCTCTCCTTCAAGGTGCCGCCCGGCGCGATCGTCGGCATCATTGGTCCGAACGGCGCCGGCAAGTCCACGCTCTTCAGGATGATCACCGGCAAGGAGAAGCCCGATTCGGGCGAGATCGTGATCGGCGCGACCGCCAAGCTCGCGCAGGTGGATCAGTCGCGCGAAGCGCTCGACAACACGAAAACCGTCTGGGACGAAGTCTCCGGGGGCGCCGACATCGTCACGGTCGGCAAGTTCGAAATGCCCTCGCGCGCCTACCTCGGCCGCTTCAACCTGAAGGGCGCCGATCAGCAGAAGCTCGTGGGCCAGCTTTCCGGCGGCGAGCGCGGCCGGCTGCATCTCGCCAAGACCCTCCTGGCGGGCGCTAACGTGCTGCTTCTCGACGAACCCTCGAACGACATCGACGTCGAGACGCTGCGCGCGCTCGAGGAGGCGCTGCTCGAGTTCGCCGGGTCGGTGCTCGTCATCTCCCACGACCGCTGGTTCCTCGACCGAATCGCCACCCACATCCTCGCATTCGAGGGCGACAGCCAGGCCGTCTTCTTCGACGGCAACTACCAGGAGTACGAGGCCGACAAGCGGAAGCGCCTCGGCGAGGAAGCCGCGCGGCCGCACCGCATCCGCTACAAACCGCTGAAGGCCTGAAGACGCTGCCCGTGCGCGGGGCAGCCGGGTCGCGTCTCGCGGCAAAGTAGCGACGCAGGACTTCCGCTATTGCGCTGCAGCACACCGGGTGGCGTGCGCCGACCGGGATGCCAGAAATGTGAATCCGGCACAGAACAGCGGTGTCAACCGGCGGCGAGAATTGGGCCGCCGAATCCTACAGTGACCTCCATCGGGCATGCGATCTCCATCTCCGCATGCGATCGCCGCAAGCCCGACAAAGAATTTACAAGGAGGTCACCATGATCGATCGCCACCCGTCCACCGGCGAGTCCCGGATCGCCATCCGCCGCCGGCACATCGCGACTACGTTCGTCATCTGCGCCCTCGGGGCAGCGCTCATTATCGTGGCCGAAGACCCGTTCAAGTCGGGCCAGGCCGTGATCGAGGCAGCCGTGCCCTCAGCTGAAGCCGGTTCGCCCAAATCGACGCCGCGACCCCTGCCTTCCTCGGCGCAAG
>JAABRB010000337.1 GCA_011391185.1 Betaproteobacteria bacterium | reverse complement strand
GTCACGAGGATGCCCGCGCGCGCGCCCATGCCGTGCGCCACCGCCTCGGCGGTGTGCGCATCGGTGCCGATCAGACCGATCGGCCCGTGCTGCTCCGTGGAGCCGAGCGGCACCACCACGCCGCGCGAGCGGTGCAGATAGGCTTCGACGTCCTGCCAGGTGGAATGCGCCAGCAACACGAGGGGGGGGTCTCGCGGCCCCTATAATACGGCGCTTCGCTGCGTGCCCGGCGGCGCGGCACATTCCGGGGAGCGGATCGGATGACGGCAGCACCGGAAGGTCATGCGCAGGAAGCGTCCGGGGCGCCGGTGATCATCGAGGTTGCGGGCGTGTCCAAGTGGTTCGGCGAGTTTCGCGCGCTGGACAGCGTGGACCTGCGGGTTGCGCCGGCGGAGAAGGTGGTGATCTGCGGGCCCTCGGGCTCGGGAAAATCCACGCTCATCCGCTGCATCTGCCGGCTGGAGCGCCACGAGCAGGGCCGCATCGTCGTCGACGGCATCGAGCTCAACGACGACAAATCCAGCCGCGCGCGGATCCACAGCGAGGTGGGCATGGTGTTCCAGCAATTCAACCTGTTCCCGCATCTCACCGTGATGCAGAACCTCACGCTCGCCCCGATCCAGGTGCGCGGCATGGCACCGCGCGAAGCGGAAGCGCTCGCAATGCAATATCTCGACCGGGTGCGCATCCCGGAGCAGGCGGGCAAATACCCCGGGCAGCTCTCCGGCGGCCAGCAGCAGCGCGTGGCGATCGCGCGCTCGCTCTGCATGCGGCCGAGGATCATGCTGTTCGATGAACCTACCTCGGCGCTCGATCCGGAGATGATCAGCGAGGTGCTGGAAGTGATGGAAGACCTCGCCCGCGGCGGCATGACCATGATCTGCGTCACGCACGAGATGGGCTTTGCGCGCAAGGTCGCCGATACGATGATCTTCATGGATCGCGGCCAGATCGTGGAGCGCGCGCGCCCGGGCGAGTTCTTCGCCGCGCCGCGCAGCGAACGGTGCCGGGAATTTCTCGGCCGGATCCTGAATCACTGAGCTGACGCGGCGTGCGTTGCGGAGATCGCGCGTCGCCTCAGCGGCTCGAACGCGCCATGCGGCGCTCCAGCCGGCGCACGCCCCAGGAAGCGATTAGGATCAGCGCGAGATACTCCAGCAGGAGAAAGCTGTAGATCTCGAGCGGCCGGTACTCGGTGACGTTGAGCTCGTTGGCGCGGCGGGTGAGCTCCTGCAGCCCGACCACCGAGACCAGCGAGGACATCTTGAGCACGTATACGAACTGGTTGCCCAGCGCCGGCAGGATCGTGCGGATCGCCTGCGGGATGATGATGAAGCGGAAGGTCTTCCAGCGCGACAGGCCGAGGGTCTCCGCGGCTTCGCGCTGGCCGCGCGGCACCGACTGGATGCCGGCGCGGAACACCTCGGCTTCGAAAGCGCTGTCGGAGAGCGCGAGGGTGATCAGTCCCGCGACGAAGGTGCCGAACTGCAGCCCGGTGAGCACCGGCACCCCGTAGTAGACCCACAGCAGCAGCACCAGCAGCGGGACCGCGCGGAAACATTCGACGTAGACCCGGCTCGAGCCGCGCAGCAACCGATTGCCCGACAGTCCCGCGAGCGCGAGCAGCGTGCCAATGACCACCGCGAGCGAGATCGCGCTGATGGACAGCGAGAGCGTCAGCCACAGTCCGGTGACCATGAAGCCGATGTTCGACGCGCCCTTGGGCAGGGTGGGGTCGAACACGTACCAGCCCCACTGGTAGTTCTGATCGCCGCCGCAGCCGGTGAGCGCGAGCGCCGCGAGCAGCAGCGCCGTGAGCATGGCCGGGCGCGGAGCGAGGACCGGACCGAGTTGCATCAATGCAAGCGCCGCGTCGACCCGGCCTCGAAGCCGGGCGCGCGCGGCGCCGTGGATGGAGTCAGTCGTCTAATTGCCGCCCAGCCACTTGGCCTCGAGCGTATCGAAGAAGCCCTCGGACTTCTTCAGCGCAACCCAGCTGTTGACGAAATTCACCCACACCGCATCGCTCTGCGGCATCGGATAGGCGAAGGGGCGCTTGTTGCGCATGTCCCTGCTGGTGCCCACGGTGGTCAGCTGCGGGTAGGTCTTCATCAGCGTGCCGGCTTCGATGTTGCTGGTGATGGTCACCTGCGCACGCCCGGCGAGCACCTCCTGATAGCCGGTCGCGGGCTTCTCGATCGCCTTGATCGTGGCCATCGGAAAATGCTGCTTGGCCTGCTCCTCGAAGACGGTGCCCAGCAGAACCGCCACCGTCACGCCCTTCTTGTTGATGTCGTCCCAGCTCTTGAACTTGGCGGCGTCCGATTTCTGCACCATCGGCATGGTTCCGGCCTCCAGGTAGGGCGCGCTGTAGCCCACGACCTTGGCGCGCGCCATGTTGAGCGAGGCGCCGGAGAAGATGTCGTAGCGGTCGGCCGTGATGCCGGGCACCAGCGTCGCCCATTCCGCGGACACCCACTCGACCTTCACGCCCATATCCTTGGCAAGCTGCTCCATCGCATCGATGTCGAAGCCCTTGTAGGAGTTGGTGGCGGGATCCTTGATCGACATCGGATTGAAGTCTCCGGTCGTGCCGACGCGCAGGGTGCCGCGCTCGAGGATGGTCTGCAGGCGCGACTTGGTCTGCGCCTGCGCGGTCTGAACGGCCAGCAGGCCCAGCACCATCAGTGCCACGGCCCAGATTCTGGTGATTCTCATTGTGGTCATTTCCATTGTGCTCTCCCCCGAAAATTTGCCGCAAGGCGAGCCAAGATATCACCTTTTCCCGCGGGCGCAAGACGCCCACGTCGACAGCGTGCATGGGACGAACGTCAGCCGGCGCGGCCGGATTCCGTGATAATCGGGGCCCCATCCGGGCTGCAGGCTCCCGGCCCGCGAACTCCCGTCTCGCCGATGCGCTATTCGTTTTTCAACCTTGCGTGGAACGCCCTGTCGCGCCACCAGGGCTGGCCACGCGCCTGGCGTGCGGCGGCGCCCGCGGCAAGCTATGACGCGGTGATCATCGGTGGCGGCGGCCACGGGCTGGCTTGCGCCTACTACCTGGTCGCAAACGAAGGCCTGCGCCGGGTCGCGGTGCTCGAGCGGGCCTGGCTGGGGGGCGGCAATACCGGGCGCAATACCACGGTGATCCGCTCCAATTACCTGCGCGCCGAAGGCATCCGCTTCCAGGACGAGAGCCTCAGGCTCTGGCAAGGGCTCACGCGCGAGCTCAATTTCAATCTGATGGTGAGTGCGCGCGGGCAGCTGGAGGTCATCCAGACCTGGGCCAAGCTGCGCGATTCGCGCCGTCGCCTGCATGCGATGCGCCTGCTGGGCGCGGACTACCACTTGCTGGGTCCGGAAGAAGTGCTGCGCCGGATTCCGCTCCTCAACCGGAATCCCGCCATGCGCCTGCCGGTGCTGGGCGGCGCCTGGCAGGGCCGCGCCGGAACAGTGCGCCACGATGCGGTGGCATGGGGCTATGCACGCGCGGCCGATGCGCGCGGCGTGGACATCATCGAGAACTGCGAAGTCGTCGGCTTTGATCGCGAAGACGGCGCGGTCCGGGGCGTGCGCACGACGCGCGGGTCGATTCGCGCCACGCGGATCGGCGTGGCGGTAGCCGGGCATTCGGGACGGATCGCCGCGCTCGCGGGCCTGCGGCTCCCGGTGGAGACCGTGCCCTTGCAGGCATTCGTCTCCGAGCCGCTCAAGCCGGTGCTCGAGGTCGTGGTCAGTTGTCCTGCACTGGGCGTCTATTTGAGCCAGTCGGACAAGGGCGAACTGGTGATCGGCGGCGCGGCCGACGGCTACACGTCCTATTCCCAGCGCGGCAGCTATCACGTGCTCGAGGACACTGTCGGCAGCCTGGTCGAGATGTTTCCCCTGCTCGGACGCGTCAAGCTCATGCGCCAGTGGGCGGGCGCGATCGACCTTTCATACGACACCAGCCCGATCATTTCGTCCACCGCGGTGCGCGGGCTCCATTTCAGCACCGGTTGGGGTTCGGGCGGCTTCAAGTCGATTCCCGCCGGGGGTCGCGCGTTTGCGCGGCTGGTGGCCACGGGTGCGCCCGACGAATTCGCGGCGCCCTTCTCGCTCGAGCGCTTCGCGCGCGGCCAACCGATCTTCGAGACGGCGAGTGCCTCGAACCGTGTCTAGTGTCCCGAATCAGGGATTCGTTGAACAAGTTCTCAGGTGGAACTGCCCTATCCATGATCGACGAGTACGCCGAAGGCAAG
>JAABRB010000336.1 GCA_011391185.1 Betaproteobacteria bacterium | reverse complement strand
AGGAGCAGGAAGCCGCTGCATTGAAATTGCCTGGCGCGAGCCGAATGATCCTGGCCGGCCGACGAATGCATGGGTTCGTTTGGGTCAAGCCCGACAATTGCAAGGGCGCGGCGCTCAAGAAGGGTCTTGCGTTGGCGAAGAAATATGTCGGCCCGATGCCGGCGAAGAAGAAAAAGCGGGCTTGATCTCTTGCCTGTTATTATTTAACATATTCGCTAAATAACATCGTCACGAACACATCGGGAGTTTTCCCATGGCAAGGAAGCTGGAACGCAAACCTCGGCGTGCGAGCAACGGATTAAAGCGCAAGGCAACCGCCCTACACGACAAGCATTTCCCCGGTGAAAGTGCCGCCTACCGCAAGGCGCGAAACGTTCTGTTGCGCTCCGAGATCGAGTTGCGCCGCCAAATCGAACGCGTCGCGGCCACGCGGCGGAAGCTTCCGCTGGGCGGAATAGTGCCCGAGGACTACGCTTTTGAAGAAGGTGCCGCCGATATCGCAGATACGACGACCATGCGCCGTGTGCGGCTTTCGGAGCTGTTCGGCGACAAGGATACGCTCGTGGCCTACAGCTTCATGTATGGGCCGGCCATGGCCAAGGCCTGCCCGATGTGCACCTCGATGCTGGACGGACTAAGCGGTCAGGCGCCGCACGTCGCGCAACGCGCGAGCCTCGTCGTGATCGCGAAGTCGCCGATCGAACGCATCCGCGCTTACGCGCGCGAGCGCGGCTGGTCGGGGCTTCGATTGTTGTCGTCCACGAACAACACCTACAATCGTGATTACTTCGGCGAGGGCGGCGATGGCTCGCAATGGCCGTCGCTCAATGTTTTCGTCCGCCGCAACGGCAAGACCCATCATTTTTATCACACCGAACTTCTGTTCCCGCCCGCGGAGCCGGGGCAGAACCATCGCCACGTCGATATGATTTGGCCGCTGTGGAATCTGCTCGATTGCACGCCCGAGGGTCGCGGCAAGGATTGGTATCCGAAGCTCGCGTACTAACCCACGAGTCATTCCGGGACGGCGCGCAGCGCCGGGCCCGGAATCCATAAACACCGTCGGTGAATATGGATTCCGGGCTCGCGGGCTACGCCCCAAGTCGGCGGCAGCCGACTTGGGAACTGTTAGGCCGATCTCGGGTAAACCCGAGATCGGTGGCCCCGGAATGACAGAGCGATTCAATGCAGCCGGAACTCGCTGCCGATCGCGCGGATTTCTGCCGGCCGGATCAGGCGCGCATGCGCCACCGTGACTGAATGGACTGGCCCTTCGAGCTCGCGCCGCCAGAAATCGAGGAAGCGCGCCAGCGCCGGAAAGCGCGGAAACAGATCATAGTCCTGCCAGACATAGGTCTGCAGCAGCCGCGGATGGTCCGGCAGCCGATAGAGGATGCGGGCGGTGGTCAGCCCGTAGCCCTTCACTTGCTTCGCGAAGTCTTCCGAGTGCATGCGAATCTCCACGTCCAGCAGCGCATGGTCGCCGCTGCACCTCGTCGAGAGCAAGCCGAACTCTTGGATTATTTGTGCAGTTTCAAGGCGTTAGCAGCATGAGCCGCCGATTGCTAGCAGTGCTCCCGCCGATGACTTTCCAGGTGCCGCAGCGCGCCGAATTAACCATCTAAGTCAATGCATTATCACTCCCCTTCCCAGAGTGCCAAAATTTGCTATTCACCCTCTTGCAGAGCTGGAGGAGGCCGACCATCTCCAGCTTAGGCGTCCCGCGCAATTCCTCGCGGCGTCAGAAAATGCTGCAATAACAAATGCTTGGAGGTTGCTCATGAAGTTTCGTCCGTTGCACGACCGTGTTGTCGTGCGCCGCATCGACGCCGAGGAAAAGACTGCCGGCGGCATCATCATTCCCGACACCGTGAAAGAGAAGCCATCCGAGGGCGAAGTCATCGCCGTCGGCCCCGGCGGCCGCGACGAGGCCGGCAAGCTCGTGAAGCCGGACGTGAAGACCGGCGACCGCGTGCTGTTCGGCAAGTGGTCCGGCACCGAAGTGAAGCTCGACGGCAAGGATCTCCTGATCATGAAGGAGTCCGACATTATGGGCGTCCTCGAAGGCGTCGCCGTGGCCCGGAAAAAGGCCGCGTAATCGTCCCGCTATCCTTTGAGACCCTGGCGCGTTCCGCGCCCTCGCGCCTCCGGGTGACGAGACTGCAATGAAAACGAACGGAGCAAGACAACCATGGCTGCCAAGGAAGTAAAATTTTCCGTCGATGCCCGCGACAAGATGCTGCGCGGCGTCGACATCCTCGCCAACGCGGTGAGGGTGACGCTCGGCCCCAAGGGCCGCAACGTCGTGCTCGACAAATCCTTCGGCGCCCCGCGCATCACCAAGGACGGTGTGACGGTGGCGAAGGAAATCGAACTCGAGGACAAGTTCGAGAACATGGGCGCACAGATGGTGCGCGAGGTCGCTTCCAAGACCTCCGACACCAGCGGTGACGGCACCACTACCGCCACCGTGCTCGCCCAGGCCATCGTCAAGGAAGGCGCCAAGGCCGTGGCCGCGGGCATGAACCCGATGGACCTGAAGCGCGGCGTCGACATCGCGGTCGAGGCGGTAATCGAAGACCTCAAGAAGAATTCGAAGAAGGTCACCTCCAACGAAGAGATCGCCCAGGTCGGCACCATTTCCGCCAACGGCGACGCCGAGATCGGCAATTTCCTCGCCAAGGCCATGGCCAAGGTCGGCAACGAGGGCGTCATCACGGTCGAAGAGGCCAAATCGCTCGAGACCGAACTCGACGTGGTCGAAGGCATGCAGTTCGATCGCGGCTATATCTCGCCCTACTTCATCACCAACGCCGACAAGATGCGGGTCGATATGGAAGACCCCTACATCCTCATCAACGAGAAGAAGCTCTCGGGCCTGCAGGAATTGCTGCCGCTTCTGGAAGCGGTGGTGCAGTCCGGCAAGCCGCTCCTCATCATCGCCGAGGACGTCGAGGGCGAAGCGCTCGCGACGCTCGTGGTGAACAAGCTGCGCGGCGGCCTCAAGGTCGCGGCGGTGAAGGCACCCGGCTTCGGTGACCGCCGTAAGGCCATGCTGCAGGATATCGCAGTGCTGACCGGCGGCACGGCGATCTCCGAGGATCTCGGCATCAAGCTCGAGAACGTGACCTTGCAAATGCTCGGCCGCGCCAAGAAGGTGACGATCGAGAAGGAAAACACCACGATCGTGTCGGGCGCCGGCAAGAAGGCCGAGATCGAAGGCCGTATCGCGCAGATCAAGGCGCAGATCGAGGAGACCACGTCCGACTACGACAAGGAGAAGCTGCAGGAACGCCTCGCCAAACTGGCGGGCGGCGTTGCGGTGATCCGCGTCGGCGGCGCGACCGAGGTCGAGGTCAAGGAGCGCAAGGACCGCGTGGATGATGCCATGCACGCGACCCGCGCGGCCGTCGAGGAAGGCATCCTGCCGGGCGGTGGCGTCGCGCTGTTGCGCGCTGCCGGCGCGCTCAAGCGCCTGCGGCCCGAGAACGACGACCAGAAGACCGGCATCGAGATCGTCCGCAAGGCGCTCTCCTGGCCGGCCCGCCAGATCGCCCTCAATGCGGGCGAGGACGGCTCGGTCGTCGTCGGCAAGATCCTGGAGAAGGACCAGTATTCCTTCGGCTACGACGCGCAGACCGGCGAGTACGGCAATCTGGTCAGCAAGGGCATCATCGACCCGACCAAGGTCGTGCGTGCGGCGCTGCAGAACGCGGCGTCCATCGCGGGCCTCTTGATCACGACCGAGGCGATGGTGGCGGAGCTGCCGAAGAAGCAGTCCGCGCCCCAAATGCCCACGGGCGGCGGCATGGGCGGCATGGACTTCTGACGCAGAACGACGACGTTCAATGATCGACGGGCCCGGGCGAAAACCCGGGCCTGTTTCTTTTCAGCGCCCGAATATCCGCCGCAACGGCGGACCGCGATCCAGGGGATCGCCTCTCGGCCGCGCCACGCGATAGACGATGTAGGTATCCAGATCGACGCCATATTCGCGGCGCGACAGGCGCGCGATCTCTTCCATCTCTTCATAGAGCCGGCGCACGATCGGCGTGTCGTCCCGGCGCGTATCCATTACGTATAGGAGAGGCCCGGCGAACGACGCCGCGCTCGGCTCCGGCGCGTTGACCCAGCGGATCCGCTCGGCGATCTCGATCACCGGCGGCCGCGACGGCAGATAGAACGCGAGCCATCCGGTGGTCCGGTAGTCGGTGGTGATCACGGTGGTCGCGCCGATTTGCTGCCGCAGCGCCTC
>JAABRB010000335.1 GCA_011391185.1 Betaproteobacteria bacterium | reverse complement strand
CGGCTTCATGACTGTCCCCCCAAGATGACTGTCCCTAAGTGCGCCCACTGCGACTGGACGAGAACAAGGCATCCTCGGCCAGGTCGGCGCGCCAGAGAAATATTCTAATCATTGAAGCCGGATTTAGTCCAATGCGGCGGCGGAGCGACCGGGCCCAGCTCATACGATAGTTGTGGACGATCCTCAGGCCTACCGGGCGGGTGCGGTGTCTGCCAGTTTGGTCGCGAAAAACGCGTCGATCGCCGCCACCACGCTTTCGGACACTTTGTCGCGCCAGGCGTCGGAGGCGAGCAATTTCGCGTCCTCCTTGCTCGAGAGATAGCCGAGTTCGAGCAGCACGGAGGGGATGTCCGGGGCCTTCAGCACCTTGAAGCCCGCCGACTTCAGCGGCTGCGGGTGCAAGCGCGCGGCGGCCTTGATCTGGCCGACCAGCGTGCGGGCGAAATGGGCGGAGAAATTCTTGGTCTCGCGGTGCGCCAGCTCGAACAGGATTTCGGCCACGTCGTCGGTGGCGTCCCTGAGGTCGATGCCGGCGATGAGGTCGGCGCGATTTTCGGTTTCCGCCAGTTTTGCGGCTTCGGCATCGGAGGCGCGCTCGGAGACCGTGTAGACGGTGGCGCCGCGCACGTCGCCTTCCTTGCGCGAGATCGAGTCGGCATGAACGGAGATGAAAAGCGCGGCCTTGTGCGCGCGCGCGATCGCCACGCGCTCGGCGAGCGGAATGAAGGTATCGTCGCCGCGGGTGAGCACGACGCGATAGCGGCCGCCCTTCTCCAGACGATCGCGCAGTTTCAACGCCACCGCGAGCACGACCGCCTTCTCTTCCTCGCCGCCGGACGAAACCGCGCCGGTGTCGAGGCCGCCATGGCCAGGATCGATCACGATCACCGGTTTGCCGTCGCGCGGCGCGGGTACATCGCGTAGCGTTCTGGGATCGATTGGAATCGACGCGACAATGCCGGCGTTGCGCTGCAGCGTGGCGGTCTTGATGAAACTCTCGCGGTCGCTCTTGATGAGATCGATCACCAGACGGGCCGGCTGCTCGTCCTGCTCGGCGAGCACATAGGCCTTGTCGATGGCGACTGGACCCTTGGCGTCGATGACGATCCGGGCCTTGCCCGGTGCGAACAGGCCGTAGCGGAAAGCGGAAACCAGCCCGCGCCCTTCCCTACCCGCGGCGGCGGGCAAGTCGAACATCACCTCGGGAAGATCCACGACCACCCGATACGGATCGCCGAGCACGAAGGCGCGCAGATCGAGCTTGCGGGTGAGGTCGATGACGAGGCGGGTGCGCTTGTCGTCGCCGGCGAGCCGCGCGTCGAGGGCGACGATGCGCGCGGAGCCGGTCAAGGCCGGCGGCGTGGGCAGCGCCGCGGTCAGCGCCGAACGGCGTTGGGCGAACGCGGATCCGGACCCGGCCACGACAATGGCGGCCAGGGCCGGACCCAGTACGAACCATGCAACCCGACGCATGCACCCACGCTACGCAGACAAACTCTCCGCGTTGATACATGTGCATGGTTAACTAGGCGTTGCCGGCTACTGCCCGGGTGGCGAGCTCCGATGCTAGGCTCGCCCGCAAGACAAGGGGATTTCCGTAATGCCGTCAGCAGCCACCAAACACACATTTGTCCTCGTTCACGGCGCCTGGCACGGGGGCTGGTGCTGGCGCCGCGTCACCGATCTGCTGACCGCCCGCGGACACCAGGTATTCGCTCCGACGCTGACCGGGGTCGGCGAGCGCGCGCATCTGCTGAGCCCCGCCATCGGCCTCGACACCCACATCGCCGACATCGTCAATGTGTTCGAATTCGAAGGCATCCGCGACGCGGTGCTGGTCGGGCACTCCTACGGAGGCATGGTGGTGACCGGTGTCGCGGAGCGCCTTCCGGGCCGCATCAAATCGATCGTCTATCTCGACGCGTTCGTGCCTGTCGACAATCAGTCGATGCTCGACACCGTCTCGGAGGAACGCCGCAAGCAGATCGGCGAGGCGGCGGCCAAGAGCGGCGGGCTAAGCGTGCCACCGATCCCAGCGGCGGTGTTCAAAGTGAATGCAGCCGACCAAGCCTGGGTCGACAGCAAGTGCACCGTTCATCCCTTCAAGACCATGACCGACAAGGTTCGGACCACCGGCGCGCGCGAACGCATCGCGAAGAAAACCTATGTGCGCGCCGCCGACTATCCTTCGACCTATTTCTCGATGTTCCATGAGAAGTACAAGAACGATCCGGCGTGGCGCAGCTATGCGCTGCCGTGCGGGCACGATGTAATGGTCGACATGCCCGAGCGGCTCACGAAAATTCTCGAAGAAGCCGCCTGAAAGGAAACGTGCGCGTGAAAAATCGGGCCTTCGATTACAAATTCAGGAGTCCGTTGAGCGATCCGGATTCGCGCGGCAGCACGCCGCCGAAATATACCCGTACGGTCGAGAACGGCATGATCATCGAGCGCGACGTGACGGTGCCGACGCGCTTTGGCTTCGACCTTTATATCGACATTTATCGCCCGGAAAACGAGAAGCCGGCCGCGCCCTTGATCGCCTGGGGTCCCTACGGCAAGCACGCGCCGGCGCCGGTCGGTAAACTTTATCCAAACAGCGGCGTGTTGCCCGAGCACACCTCCGACTACACCGCTTTCGAGGCGCCGGACCCGCTCTATTGGGTGCCGAACGGCTACGCGATCATCAACGCCGATATTCCCGGCACCTGGAATTCGAAAGGCCGCGCCACGTATCTATCGCCCGACGAGGCGGAAGCGTTCTACGATCTCATCGAATGGGCGGGCACGCAGCCCTGGAGCGCCGGCAAGGTCGGGCTTTCTGGCGTTTCGTATCTGACGTCCTCGGTGTGGCGCGTGGCGGAACTGAACCCGCCGCATCTTGCCGCGATCAATCCGTGGGAAGGCTGGACCGACACCTATCGCGAGGTCGCGCGCCACGGCGGCATCCCGGAGACCTGGTTCTGGCCCTACATCTGGGTCCGCTGGGGCGCGAGCCGGACGGAGATCGAGGATCTGGAGGCCGAGACGAAAGCACATCCGTTCTTCGACGACTTCTGGGCTTCGAAAGCCTCGGACTTCGCCAATATCAAAGTGCCGGCCTATGTGGTGGCGAGCTGGTCGGACCAGGGTCTGCATTCGCGCGGCACGATGGAGGGCTTCAAGAAGATTTCTTCCAAGCAGAAATGGCTCGAGATCCACGGCCGCAAGAAGTGGGCCTATTACTACGTGCCCGAGAACGTCGCGAAGCAGCGCGCGTTCTTCGATCATTTCCTCAAAGGCCTGCAGACTGGAATCACTGAATGGCCGAAGGTACGCGTCGAAGTGCGGGATAAATATTATGTAGGCGACATGCACGCGGAGAACGAGTGGCCGGTCGCGCGCACGCAGTACACCAAGCTCTATCTCGACGCTTCGAGCGGCAAGATGAGCCCCGTATTGACGCCGCGGGAGAGCTCGACCAGTTATTCGGCACTCGGCAGCGGTCCCGGCGTGCATCGCGCCGAGTTCGATATTACGTTCGACAAGCCGACCGAGCTGGTCGGCCACATGAAAGCGAAGCTCTTCATGTCCACCGATGCGGGCGACGATATGGATATATTCGTCGCGCTGTGGAAGCTCGACGCGAAAGGCCAGATCGTGCCCTTCCCCTACTACGCGCAGTTCGAGGACGGCCCGGTGGCGCTTGGGTGGCTGCGCGCGTCGCATCGCGAACTCGACGAGGCGCAATCCACCGAATTCCAGCCTGTGCTCGCGCATAAACGTGAAATCAAGATCAAGCCCGGCGAGATCGTGCCCCTTGAGATCGAGATCTGGCCCTCGGGCACCCGTTTCGAGGCGGGCGAGACGCTGCGGCTCATGGTTCAGGGCTCGGACGTGAACAAATATCCCAAGCCCCTCGTCTATGCGCGACACGAGGACAGTGTGAACCGGGGCCGGCACTCTATTCATGCCGGCGGCAAGCACGATTCTTATCTGCTCGTGCCGGTCATTCCGGCCAAGCCGAAGCGCTGATAGCCGCATGGGCGCCGTCAAAAACATCCTGTTCGTAATGGCGGACCAGCTGCGGGCCGATTACCTCTCCTGTTACGGCCATCCGAAGCTGCAAACGCCTTCGATCGACGCGCTGGCGAAACGCGGCGTCCGTTTTACGCACGCCTATGTCAGCGCCACGGTCTGCGGCCCCTCGCGTATGTCTTATTATACCGGCCGCTCGATGAGCTCGCATGGCTCGACCTGGAACTTCGTGCCGTTGC
>JAABRB010000334.1 GCA_011391185.1 Betaproteobacteria bacterium | reverse complement strand
TAGTACTCCCGCGAATTCGTGATGGCCGAGTTGACGTGATGGCCGAGTTGACCATTGCGCGAGGAACGCCGGAGAGCGACACCGAGGTGCCATGCTGCCCGTGACCCGATACGCTGAGAGCGACGCCGTCCACATTGCCTATCAGGTGCTGGGCGAGGGTCTGCTCGACCCGCTGCTCGTACCGGGCTTCGTGTCCAACGTCGAAGCAATATGGCAGTCGCCCGAGCGCCGCGCGTTTTTCCAGCGCCTCGGTATCGCGGTGCACGTCGGGGCGCGCGTCGCCGGGCTCGCCGCCCCGGGTGAGGTACTGGTCTCGCAGACGGTGCGCGACCTGGTGTCCGGCTCCGGCCTCGCGTTCGAGGCGAACGGCGCGCGAGTGTTGAAGGGAGTTCCCGGGGAATGGGAGTTGTTCAGTGTCCGATAAGCGCCATTTACATTGCCGATGTCCACGTCCAGCCGCACGCCGACGTTGACGAAGCCGCCGGTCGCGACCCGAAGCGGTAGTGGGCGGACGGTGGATCGCCCGTATCGCCGTCGACCACGTGTGGCGGTTGAAATCTCGGAAATTGGTCCGCGCGAACACTGACACGATTCCGTCCGGGGGCGTGGGCACCCCCCTCGAAACGTGCTTCAGGCTGCAAGGCCGGTTCAAACGAGTAGTGGCGTCCTTGCATCAGGCCGCCGTCGCGGAGCCAGAGCCTTGCTCGGCGGGCGAGCATCCACACGTTGCGCAGTTCGCCCTCCGAGATCGTCCGCGACGCCTTCGTCCCACCCGTCCGGGCCTGTGCATACGGACAACTGCCCACTCCTTCCGCATCCCACCGCAATGGGCAAGCATTGAAGACCAGATTTACACCGACGCGGGTCGGCGCCAGAATGAACCTGAAAGTCGGTATTCCGCTTGGGTCACCTTGGAGGAGGGGCGCAAAATGTGCAAACTGTGCGATGCAGGAAAACCGCAGGACCATTCCGATTCAACCGGCGTTTCACGGCGCGATTTCCTGAAAGCCTCGACGGCGACCGGCGTCGGTGCCGCGGGCCTCGGTCTGTTCGCGGCGCGCCCTGCCGGCGCGCGCGACGACGACGACCGCGACGACCGCGACGACGACGATCACCGACACAGTGGCCGGCCGAAGTGGCGCTACGTCATCCGCGGTGGCCACGTCATGTCGATGGATCCGAAGGTGGGCGATTTCGCCAAAGCGGACGTTCTGGTCGAGGGCAAGAAGATCCTCGCCGTCGGACCGAATCTGCACGTCTCGCACGCGAAGGTGATCGACGCCCGCGGCAAGATCGTCATGCCCGGGTTCGTCGACACGCACCATCACCAGTTCGAGACGGCGCTGCGCAGCTTCCTCGCCGACGGGCTGCTGTTCAACGACAGACAGCCGCACGCCGAGATCAATTACTTCGAGTTCATCCTGGGAAAATTCGCGCCGGTATACCGGCCGCGGGACGTCTACATCAGCGAGCTGTTCGGCTCGCTCAGCCAGCTCGACGCGGGTGTCACGACGTCCCACGACATCTCGCAGATCCACTACACGCCCCAGCACTCCGACGCGGCGATTAAGGGCAGCGCCGACTCCGGGCGGCGCATCGTCTTCGGTTATTTCGAGGGCGCGCGCGCCGACCTGCAAGGATCCCCGCAGGGCGCGTCGTATCCGCAGGACGCAAAACGCATCAAGCAGCAGTACTTCTTGTCCGAGGACCAGCTCATGACGATGTTCATGGGCGGCGAGATCTACCTCCAGCCCCAGCCCCAGCTCTACGAGACGACCTGGAAGCTCGGGCGCGAGTTGGGTATTCCGATCGCGGCGCACATCGTCGGCAGCTTCTACATGCAGCCCGAGTTCGACGCCATCGCGAGCGGCCTGCGTGCCGTGAAGTTCGGCTCGGACAACCTGTTTATTCACATGACTGGGATGTCCGAGGTCGGCTGGAACGCGGTGAGGGACGCCGGCGCCGGTGTCTCGCTCGCCGTGCCGATCGAGATGAACATGCGCCACGGCATGCCGCCCATCCTCAAGACGCTCGAGAAGGGCATCCAGCCCTCCCTGAGCGTGGACGTCGAGTGCACGCTGACCGCGGACATGTTCACCCAGATGCGCACCTCCATGGCGCTACAGCGCGCGTTCGTGAATCAGATGGCGCTCGACTCGAACACCCCGGCCGGCCATCCGGAGCTGCTCACCGCCCGCGACGTCCTGCGCTTCGCCACCTTGCAGGGCGCGAAGGACCTGAAGCTCCATCACAAGACCGGGTCGCTCACGCCGGGCAAGGAGGCCGACATCATCCTGCTCGACGCCGAGGCGATCAACGTCGCGCCGCTCAACCATGTACCGGGCGCGGTGGTGTCACTGATGGAGCGCTCGAACGTCGATACCGTCATCGTCGCCGGCAAGATCCGCAAGTGGAAAGGGCGGCTCCTCGACGTCAATCTGAACCGGCTGCGTCGGGAGCTGGAGAATTCGCGCGACTATCTCTTCGACGCGGCAGGGATTCCGCAGGACCTGTTCCGGCCCGCGTGACGGGAACCGCGGTAACAGCGCCACGAGCGGCTTCGGCCGCTCGTGGCGTTTTTTCGTGTTCCCGGGGCGACGAGGATGCTGCAAGGCGCATCGTCGATGAGCGCTGCGCGGACCGGCGGGGCCGTGCCGGCCGCGATGTCATCCATGACCTCGTCCGTTTCGAGCGCGCCGCGCCGGTCAGGCGAGGTTGCGGAGCTCGCGCAGCGCAACCGACAGCATCGAAAGATCGGGTGCCGGAGCGTTGCGCAGCTCGGCGAGCAGGTGACCGGCGCGCTCGATCGCGGCCGCGTTGTCGCGCTGCCACGCGGCGAGCATCTCCTCGGGCATCCCGGCACCGTCGGCGCGCGCCATGACGTCGGCGGCAAGCGTGCGCTGCAGCCCGGAAAGATCGTCGCGCATCGCACCCCGGGCGAGCGTCGCCCAATGACCGTCCCCGGAAAGCTGGCCGATGCGCCCGCGCAGCCATTGCAGGCCGAGGACCGACGAAAGCTCGAAGTACACGCTCGCGACGGTCTCGACCGGCCGGCCGTGCTGGCCGGCGACCTCGACGATGTCGAGCACCGAGAACAGATTCTCGAGGGAGGCCACGCGGCGCGCGAGCGGCGCGGGGACGCCGGTCGCCGCGAATCGCGCCGCGCGCGCGTCGAGGTTGGTGCGTGAAGGCTCGTCGAGCAGGTCGGGCACGCCTGCCGCAAGCGCCTGGGCCGCCGGCCGGAAGTGCGCAATGGTCGCGGCCATGTCTTCGGCGAGGCGCTTCGAGCGCAGCAGCCACAGCGTCGCACGCACCGTCAGGCGACCGGCCTCGATCAGCATCGCGCTTTGCGTCTCGTCCGGCACCTGGTTGTCGAGCGCCTCGATCGCATGCCAGAGCGGCACGTAATCGAAGATCTCGCGCTGCAGGAGGAATGCGCGCACGATCTCGTGCGGACGCGCCCCGGTCGCTTCCATCAGGCCATGCACGAAGGTGCTGCCGACGCGGTTCACCATGCTGTTGACGACGTGCGTGGAGATGATCTCGCGCCGCAGCGGGTGGCGCGGCATGTATGCGGCGCACCGCGCCCGGAGCGGGCCCGGGAAGTAGCGCTCGACGGCGGTCGCAACCCACGGATCGTCGGGCAAAGTGGAGGCCAGCATGGCGTCGAAAAGCCAGAGCTTCGAGTAGGCAAGGAGCACAGCGAGCTCCGGAGACGTGAGGCCCGCTTGGCGCGCGCGTCGCTCGCCGATCATTTCATCGTCCGGCAGGAATTCGAGCGCGCGGTTCAATCGCCCCGCTTTCTCGAGGAAGCGGATGAATCGCGCCTGGGGATCGAGCAGCTTCACGCCCATGCGCGTCGCGATCGACAGCGACTGCGTCTGGAAGTAATTGTCCCGCAGCACCAGCCGCGCGACCTCGTCGGTCATCTCGGCGAGCAGCGTGTTGCGCTGCTTCTCCGTGAGCTCGCCGTCCGCGATCGCGAGCCCGAGCAGGATCTTGATGTTCACCTCGTGGTCCGAGGTGTCGACGCCCGCCGAGTTGTCGATCGCATCCGTGCAGATCCGGCCGCCGTTCATCGCGTACTCGATGCGGCCGCGCTGCGTGAAGCCGAGATTCCCACCCTCGCCCACCGCCTTGCAGCGCAGCTCCGCGCCGTCCACCCGCACTGCGTCGTTGACCCGGTCGCCGACTTCGGCGTGCGACTCATCGGCCGCCTTCACGTACGTGCCGATACCGCCGTTGTAGACGAGGTCCACCGGCGCCTTCA
>JAABRB010000333.1 GCA_011391185.1 Betaproteobacteria bacterium | reverse complement strand
GGACGGGGTGGTGTCGTGCGCCGATCGAAGCCGCAACCACCCCGTCGTGCTTCGCCCGCCACCCCTCCTTGAAAAGGAGGGGAAAGGCCCGCTTGCCGATCCAATCTTGACACGTGCAGCGGATTGCACGAAAGTGAACGCGTTCGAAAAGAACCGAAATGACCGAGAGAAAGACTGCCCTGGTCACGGGCGCCGCAACGGGAATCGGCCGTAGCGCGGTCCTTGCGCTCGCGCGCGCCGACTACGACGTGGCGATCAACTATGGCTCGAGCGAAGCGGCCGCGCGCGATACCGCGGCGGAGGCCGGGAAGCTCGGCGTCAGGACGCTGCTCGTGAAGTGCGACGTGAGTGACGAGGCCGCTGTACGGGAAATGCTGGCCAAGGTCGGCGAGGCCTTCGGGCATCTCGACGTGCTCGTCAATAATGCCGGCACGACGGCGCCCTGGAAGCCGAAGGATCTGGAGAGCCTCGCGCTCGACGACTGGGACCGGGTTTTCGCGGTGAACGTGCGCGGGCTCTTCCAGGTGACGCGTGCATCGGTGCCGCTGCTGAAGAAGGGCACGAATGCGTGCATCGTCAATACGGCGAGCATCGTGGGCCTGCGGCCCGGCCCGCAGCCGCCGCCTTATGCGGCAAGCAAGGCCGCGGTCGTCAACCTCACCAAGACGCTCGCCTGGAACCTCGGTCCGGAGATCCGCGTGAACGCGGTTGCGCCCGGGTGGATGGAGGGCGACTGGATGCAGCGCATGCTCAAGGACAAGTACGACGACCTGATGGGCAAACGCGCGAAGGCGACGCCATTGAAGCGCTGCGTGACCGCCGACGACGTGGCCGAGACGATGATGACGCTGGTCCAGGGCAATCGCTTCGTCACCGGCGAGATCATCGTCATCGACGGCGGGTTCACAGCGTCTACCTAGCAGGCTGTCGAAGAATGCGCATCATCGCAACTTCGATCGACGAAATTGGCGTGCGAGTCAAACCCCGGTTGTACGAACAAAGGGGGAAGCCCCCTTGTGTATATCCTCCAATTCGAACACGGGGCAAGCCCCTTGTATATCCCCCAATTCGAACAAGGGGCAAGCCCCTTGTATATCCCCCAATTCGAACAAGGGGCAAGCCCCTTGTATATCCCCTTATGTGTGTGCGCAGAATCCATTGACACGCTGGTAATTGAGGACTTGAAGCATGCTGGAAGGCGTCGTTCCTTTTCCGCCGGGCGAGCAGAAGCGCTGGCGTGAGAAGGGCTACTGGCAGAACAAATCCCTGGCGCAGGAATTTGCGGTGCTCTTCGAGCGGTACGCCGACCGAGTGGCGCTCATCGCGGGTGAGCGGCAATACACGTATCGCGACATCGACCGGAGCACGGATAACCTCGCGCTCAATCTCCTCGAGATCGGCCTGCGGCCGCTCGATCGGGTCGTGCCCACGCTTCCCAACGTGGCGGAGTTCGTGCTGCTCTACGTGGCGTTGCAGAAGATCGGCGCCATTCCGATCGCCGCACTGGTCACGCATCGCTACCTCGAAATCGATCAGTTCGTGAAGCTGTCCGGGGCGACGACCTGTGTCTACCCGGACAGGCAGGCGGAGTTCCAGTTCGGGCCGATGATCGAGCGCGTCCAGCAGGAGAATGCGTCGCTCAAGTTTCGGCTGGTGCTCGGAGCCGCGGGCCCCGGGGAGCATTCACTCACCGCGCTGATCGAGCGGCCGGCGACGCTCGCGCGGAGCGAGCTCGACCGCGTCGCGATCGATCCGACCGACCCGGCCATGTTCCAGCTCTCGGGCGGCACGACCGGCATTCCGAAGCTCATTCCCCGGACGCACAACGACTACGCGTACAACTCGAAGACGGCGGCGGACGTCTGTGGCGTGACCGGCGATACGGTCATGCTCATCGCGCTGCCCATCGCGCACAATCTGCCGCTCGCGTGCCCGGGCATTCAGGGCGCATTCTTCAAGGGCGGCCGGGCTGTGCTCAGCCCCACGACGCGGCCCCGGGAAGTTTTCGGCCTGATCCAGAAGCATCGCGCCACGCATCTCAAGGTCGTGCCGGCATTCCTCATACGCCTGATCAACGAACCGTCGATCGGCGAGTACGATCTCTCGTCCCTCCGGCTGATCCAGAGCGGCGGCCAGCGCATGCAGCCGGAAGTGCGGCTGCGCACCCATCAGCTGATCCCGAGCGCGTTCGTGCAGGAGAATTTCGGCATGTCGGAAGGCCTGCTGATGTTCGTGCGGCTCGACGATCCGGAAGAGGTGACGCTCGAGACGTGCGGCCGCCCGATCTGCCCCGATGACGAGGTGAAACTCATCGACGAGGACGGGCGCGAAGTGCCGGAGGGCGAGGTGGGGGAGCTCGCGTGCCGCGGGCCGTACACGTTGCGGGGCTACTTCGGGGTGCCCGAGTACAACGCGCGGCAGTTCGCGGCGGACGGCTTCTTTCGCACGGGCGATCTGATGCGCCGCCATCCCTCCGGAAATTTTGTCGTCGAAGGGCGCGCGAAGGATCTCATCAACCGCGGCGGCGAGAAGATCAGCGCGGAGGAGGTCGAGAACCTCAGCCTCATGCATCCCGCGGTGGAGAACATTGCCTGCGTGCCGATGCCCGATCCGAACCTGGGCGAGAAAATGTGCGCGTTCGTCGTGCTCCGCAAAGGCCAGTCGCTGACCCTCGTCGAGCTCAACGGCTTTCTCATGCAAAAGGAGATCGCCAAATTCAAGCTGCCCGAGCGGCTGGAGCTCGTTCCCGAGCTGCCCGTCTCGACATTCGGCAAGGTGTCGAAGAAATCGCTCGCGGAGACGGTCGCGAAGAAGCTCGCAGCGGAGTACGCCGCGCGCTCGTCGTAATTCCGGTTTCCGAGGAGTCGTCATGCGCATCATCGATCTGCACTGCTACCCCGGCACCCAGACCTGGATCGACAGCCAGGGTCCGTACGTCGAGGCGCTCGCGAAGTACTGGAAGCGCAGCTGGGTCGGCAAACCGGAGAAGGAGGTCCTCGAGGAATTCACGGCAGCCGGGGTCGAGGCGTGCCTCGTCGCCCTCGACCTCGAATCCACCGTGGCCACGCCGCCGTGCACGAACGAATACGTTCATGCGATGTGGAAGCGTCACCCGAAGCGGATCATCCAGTGCTGGGGCACGCTCGATCCGTTCAAGGGCGAGCTGGCCATTCGTGAAGCGCGCAAGGCCGTGCGGGAACTGGGATTCATCGGCTTCCACTTCCACCCGATCATGCAGCACTTCGCCGCGAACGACCGGCGGTTCTACCCGCTCTTCGAGGAGATCAACGCGCTCAAGGCCGCGGTCATGATCGACGTCGGCACGACTGGAATGGGCGCGGGGATGCCGGGCGGCATGGGCGCGCGGATCCGGCACGCGCATCCTTCGGCGATCGACGATCTGGCCGTGGACTTTCCGAATTTGAACATCCTCATGGCCCACCCGGGCTGGCCGTGGGTGGACGAGACGACCGCGGTGGCGCTGCACAAGGGCAACGTCTACTGGGAGATGTCGGGCTGGGCGCCCAAGCACTTTCCCGGCAACCTCAAGATCGACATGCGCGCGCGGCTGCAGGACAAGGTGATGTTCGGCAGCGACTATCCGAGCATGCCGTACGACCGGATCCTCAAGGAGTGGGGCGAGCTCGGCTACAAGGACGAGGTCATGGAGAAGATCTTCCACGGCAACGCCGAGCGCGTGCTGGGCTTGTGACGAGTTTCTGAAGAACTCCGCGTCTCCCGGGGATATACAAGGGGCTCCCCCTTGTTCGTTTAACCGGGGTTTGTTCTGCGCGCTTGCTGCCTATGCCGGAGTCGACGCGGCGAGCGCTCCTGAGCCGCGCGCTAGTCCATGAGGTTGGGGAGCACGAGCGAGATCTGTGGGAAGGCGATCAGGAGCGCCACGATCACCACCTCGCATGCGAGGAACCACAGGACTCCCCGGAAGATCGTCGTCAGCGGCACCTCGTCGCCGACCACGCTCTTCACGACGTAGACGTTCAGTCCGACGGGCGGAGTGAGGAGCCCGATCTCCAGGTACTTGATCACCAGAACGCCCATCCAGATCATGTCCACGCCCAGCGCCTGGAACATCGGCAGCAGGAGCGGCAACGTGATCAGCAGCAGCCCGAGGGGCTCGAGGAACATGCCGAGCAGCAGGTAGATCAACGCGGATCCCAGCACAAGGGAAATCGGGCTCAGATCGAGGCTCGTGAGGACCTGCCCGAGGGAGTGGGGAATCCCGCTGAACGAGAAGAAGCGCGTCATCAATAC
>JAABRB010000332.1 GCA_011391185.1 Betaproteobacteria bacterium | reverse complement strand
GCTCCAGTCGCCCCGCGTCGCCCTGCTGCGGCACGAAGCAGAAATCCCGATTGCCGACCGCCGGGCGCTTCACCCGCTCAAACCTGTTGTCCGGTGCCGCGACGGACTTCGTTCCGCCATGCAAGCGTGCCGCTTCCCGCATTCATCAGTCACCAAATGGACCCCAAGCTGGCACTAAGTCCCTGAAGAAACAGGAGCATAATTCCCATTCTTACAGTCGGGTATGAAATTAGTCAAATTTTTGCCGAGTATTCGTCAGGTTGAGTGAACGGAACCCGGCGCAAATTGGCTGGAGCGGGATGCGCGGCCACGCGCCCGCGCCGCGCCCGCGCCGCGGACGCGGCTCGTCACCGAACAGAATGAGCAACGAATGCCCGCCCGGACCAACGGCGGGACGCGAGCGCTGCCGCCCGGAGAAAATCAGGTGCCGAGCAGCGCGCCGGGCGCGAGCGAGGCGCTCGCGGCAACCTCGGCGCCCGAGAGCTTCTTGCCGTCGCCGAGCTTTGCTTTCTGGACTTCGATCCGGCCGCCCTGGGCGCTGACGAAGAAGCTCGTATCGGTCACTTCCGTGATCTCGCCGATCTTGCCCTTCACTGCGCCGAAAGTGCGCGTCAGATGCTTGCGTGCATCGAAGATCTGCAGCTTCGTCCCGTTCAGCGTGGTCCACGCCCCGGGAGCGGGGTTACAGCCCCGGATCACGTTGTACGTGAAGTCGACATGGGTCGCCCAGTCGATGCGGGCTTCGGCCGTGCGGCACCAGCCCTCGTAGCTCGCCTGGCGCTCGTCCTGGACCGTCTCGGTGTGCTTGCCGGCGACGACCAGGTCGGCAGCCTCGAGCATTGCCGCGACACCCATCGGGAACAGCCGGTCGAAGTAGACGCTACCGAGGGTGTCGTCCGGACCGACTGGCGTTTTCTTCTGCAGAATGATCTTGCCCTCGTCGAGGCCGTCCGAGGGCCGGAAGATGGTGAGCCCGGTCTCGGCCTCGCCCTTGATGATGGGCCAATTGATCGAGCTGGGACCCCGGTACTTGGGCAGGAGCGAAGGGTGATACTGAATCGTGCCCCGCTTCGGAATCGTCACGAACTCCTGCGGGGCGAACTGCAGCACGAAGGCCATGATGCCGATCTCGGCACCGAGTGCCCGCAACGCCTCCGCCGCCTCGGGTGCCCGCAGCGACTTGAACTGGAACACCTTGAGACCCTTCGCCTCGGCGGCCGCGCGCAGCGCATCGGGCCGTGCGCCCTCTTTCTCCGGGGCGCAGAACACGCCGGCGACTTCGTCGCCGCGCGCGAGGAACGCCTCGAGAACCGCCTTGCCGAAATCCTGCTGACCGATGATCGCGATGCGCATGTCAGGCCGCCTTCTTCGGTGGGGATGAGAACGCGCCGGCCTTTCTGAGCCCCGCGATCTTCGTTTCGTCGTAGCCAAGCACGTCCCGCAGGACCTCGTCGGTGTGCTCGCCGAGCGTCGGCGACCGCTTGATCTCCGCCGGTGAGGCCGAGAGCTTGATCGGCATGCCCACGTTGTACCAGGTGCCGCGCTGCGGATGATCGAGCTCGACCCACATCTCGCGACCGCGAATGTGCTCGTCGTTCGCCAGATCCTCGGTCGACATGATCGGCCCGCAGGGCACGTCGAGCGGATTCAGGATCGCCATGAACTCGCGCTTGGTGTACTGCTCCGCGAACTTGTTGATCAGCGTCCACATGAGCGCCTGGTTCTTGCGTCGCTCGCCAATCTTCGCGAGCCGCTCGTCGGTTGCGAGATCGGGCATTCCCACGTCCGGACCGATCCGATTCGCCAGCGCCATCCACACCGCCTCCTGGACGACGACGTACAGCCAGTCGTTCGCGCCATGCGGCTTGCAATGGATCGCGTTGCCGAGCTGGCCGCCTCCGGAGTCGTTCCCCGCCCGCGGCACGTCGCCCATGCCCTGGTAGGTGGGCACCGAGAACTCCGCGAGGGACTCGCGCGCCAGGCGCTGGTGATCGCGAAACTTCACGCGGCAGAGATTCATCACGCCGTCCATCATCGCGACCTCGACATACTGTCCCTGTCCGGTGCGGGTCGCCTGATGCAGCGCCGCGAGCAGACCGATCCCCAGATGCAGGCCGGTGCCCGTGTCCCCGATCTGCGCGCCGGTCACGAACGGCGGGCCGTCCGGCACGCCCGTGGTGCTCATCGCGCCACCCATCGCCTGCGCGACGTTTTCGTAGGCCTTGAAATCCGCGTACGGACCGCTCGACCCGAAGCCCTTGATCGAGCCCATCACGATGCGCGGGTTGATCTCGTGGATCTTCTCCCACGTGAACCCGAGCCGGTCGAGCACGCCGGGACCGAAGTTCTCCATCACGATGTCGCACGTCTTGACGAGGTCGACGAACACCGCCTTGCCCTCGGCGGACTTCATGTTGACCGTGATCGAGCGCTTGTTGCAGTTGAGCATCGTGAAGTAGAGGCTGTCCGCGTTCGGCACATCGCGGAGCTGGCCGCGCGTGGCGTCGCCGTGCGGCGGCTCGAACTTGATGACGTCCGCGCCCATCCACGCCAGCAGCTGCGAGCACGTCGGCCCCGCCTGCACGTGGGTCATGTCGAGGATGCGGACTCCCTTGAGTGCTTCCATTCTGATCTCCGATAACTCTGCGGCGGGTGTTGGGTGACCTGCCCTCAGCCGACTGTTTGGCCTATTTCTTCTTTGCGCTCTGCGGATTGAGGCTCGTGATGCGCCCGCTTTCGGTGCCGGCGGCTTCGTCGATGACGGCATTGATGAGCGTGGGCTTGCGTGAGCGTATCGCTTCGTCCATTGCGCTTCGCAAATCGGCCGGGGTCGTCGCGTGCACGCCCACGCCGCCGAAGGCCTCGATCAGCTTGTCGTAGCGCGCGCCCTTGACGAACACGGTGGGTGCCACATCGGGGCCGCCGGCCGGATTGACGTCGGTGCCGCCGTAGACGCCGTTGTTGTTGAGGACCACCACGCAGACCGGCAGGTTGTAGCGGCAGATGGTCTCGACTTCCATGCCGGAGAAGCCGAAGGCGCTGTCGCCCTCGATGGCGATGACCGGCTTGCCGGTGGTGACGGCGGCCGCGACGGAAAAGCCCATGCCGATGCCCATGATGCCCCAGGTGCCCACGTCCAGGCGCTTGCGCGGCTGGTACATGTCCACGATGCTGCGCGTGAAGTCGAGCGCGTTGGCGCCTTCGTTGACCAGGATGGCGTCCGGGTTGGCCTTGATCACGTCGCGCACCGCGGCGAGCGCGCTGTGGAAGTTCATCGGCGTGGGGTTCCTGGCCAGGGTCTCGGCCAGCTTGGCGATGTTCTTGCGCTTGCGCTCGGCGATGGCGGCAAGCCAGTCCGCCGGCGGCTTGGGCCAGCTCGCCCCGATGCCCGCGAGCAGGGCCGACACGGCCGAACCGATGTCGCCGACGACCGGGGCGTCGATGCGCACGTTGCTGTCCGCCTCCTGCGGCGAGATGTCGATCTGGATGAACCTCTGGCCGCCCCAGTCCTTGTGGCCCTTGCCGCCCCAGGTCTTGCCCTTGCCATGCGAGAGCAGCCAGTTGAGGCGGGCGCCGATCAACATCACCACATCGGCCTCGGGGAGCACGTAGGAGCGGGCGGCCGCAGCCGACTGTTCGTGCGTGTCGGGCAGCAGTCCCTTGGCCATGGACATGGGCAGGTAAGGGATGCCGGTCTTCTCGACCAGAGCGCGGACTTCGGCATCGGCCTGGGCGTAAGCGGCCCCCTTGCCCAGGACGATGAGCGGGCGCCTGGCACCCTTGAGCAGGTTCAGTGCACGCTGCACGGCCTCGGGTGCCGGAATCTGGCGTGGCGCCGGATCGACCACCTTGATCAGGGAATTCTTCCCGGCAACCGCATCCATGGTCTGCGCGAAGAGCTTGGCCGGCAGGTCCAGGTAGACCCCGCCCGGGCGGCCGGAGACGGCGGCGCGGATAGCGCGCGCGACGCCCACGCCGATGTCCTCGGCGTGCAGCACTCGGAAGGCGGCCTTGGCGAGCGGCTTTGCGATGGCCAGCTGGTCCATTTCCTCGTAGTCGCCCTGCTGCAGGTCGACGATCTCGCGCTCGCTGGAGCCGCTGATGAGGATCATCGGGAAGCAGTTGGTGGTCGCGTTGGCGAGCGCCGTCAAGCCGTTTAGGAAGCCGGGCGCGGACACCGTCAGGCAGATGCCCGGCTTTTGCGTGAGAAAACCGGAGATGGCGGCGGCGTTGCCGGCGTTCTGCTCGTGGCGGAACGAGATCACGCGCAAGCCTGCGCCCT
>JAABRB010000331.1 GCA_011391185.1 Betaproteobacteria bacterium | reverse complement strand
GAGCGAGAAAACCTGAAGAAAGCGCTGCGTCGCGTCAAGGCGAACAAGGGAAGCCCGGGCGTCGACGGGATGACCGTCGAACAACTCCCGGACTACCTGAGGGCGCACTGGCCACAGCATCGGGACGAGTTGTTGCGAGGCACGTACACACCGTCGCCGGTCAGACGTGTCGAGATACCCAAGCCAGATGGTGGCGTGCGCAAGTTAGGCGTGCCCACCGCTCTCGACCGATTTGTCCAACAAGCGGTGCTGCAGGTGCTGCAGCCTATCTTCGACCCGACGTTCTCCGACCACAGCTACGGGTTTCGACCGGGGCGGTCGGCACATCAAGCGGTAGCGGCGGCGCAAGAACACCTTGCGAGCGGGTATCGGTGGGTCGTGGACCTCGACCTCGAAAAGTTTTTCGACCGAGTGAATCATGACCTCTTGATGGGTCGGCTGGCTCAGCGCGTGGCGGATACATGCGTGCTGAAGCTCGCCCGCGCGTTCTTGAACGCGGGGGGCTTGGAGAACGGCTTGGTCAGTGCGACGGAGGAGGGTACCCCGCAAGGGGGCCCACTCTCACCGTTACTGTCAAATATCGTGCTGCACGCGCTTGATTGCGAGCTCGAAGGTCGCGGCCACCGCTTCGTCCGCTACGCGGACGACTGCAATGTGTACGTTCGCAGCGCCCGAGCGGGACATCGTGTGATGGCGAGCATCACGCTCTTCATCACGACGCGGCTCAAACTCAAAGTCAATGCGACGAAAAGTGCGGTAGCGGCAGGACGGGAACGGACGTTTCTAGGCTTCAGCTTTACTCATGGCCAACGACCGAAACGGCGCCTCGCCGAGAAGACGTTGGTCCGGTTTCGAGCGCGAGTCCGGAAGCTGACCCGACGGGTACGGGGTGTGAGCCTCCGCCAGATGGTGAAGGAACTTGCCGCGTACGTACTCGGGTGGCGGGCGTATTTCGGCTTTTGCGAAACGCCCACGATTCTCCGACGTCTCGACAAGTGGATTCGGCGGCGGCTCCGGGCCGTCGTCTGGAAACAGTGGACGCGACCCAGCACCCGCTTCCGGCAGCTGCGGAAGCGCGGCGTCAACGCCAAGGATGCCATCCTCACGGCTCGCAGCAATCGCGGACCGTGGCGGGTCGCCCTGACGGCGGCGCTGTGCTGGGCGTTACCCGGCGCCTATTTCGACTCGCTCGGGCTGCCCTATCTTGAGCAACCGTGATTGCTCAACCGGCCGAACCGCCGTGGTACGGACCCGTATGCCCGGTGGTGTGGGAGGGGCGACATCGCGAGGTGTCCCCCTATCCCGATCACCGTCCATGCCCTCTTCGCTGGTCTCGTGGACGGCCGATCGCATAGGCTGAGGAGACTGAGGGTGAGGGCCCGGACTGACCTCCGGACCC
The DNA here is from genome assembly GCA_011391185.1 of Betaproteobacteria bacterium. The sequence continues at coordinate 2,889 of JAABRB010000331.1, read as the reverse complement.
TCGTGACTGCCTCGGGCTCCGACACGCCGAGGCCGTCCTGCCTGTTGTGCCACGGTTTGGGCTGTACGTCCAGTTGGAGCGGACCGCCGCTGCTCCGACGCCGTGGACACACCCCTTCGCCAGAAAACCTGCCGACTCTGTCATCGAGTCTTTGCGATCTGTATCGCCTGTGATCGGGGCCACGCCTACTGCTCGCCTGGGTGTCGCGCTGCGGCGCGCCGGCGCTCCATTGGGGGCGCGCGTCAACGGCACCAGCGGAGTCCGGAAGGTCGCCTCGATCATCGGGATCATCAACGCGCGTATCGCGCGCGCGTGAGGGATCAGACTTCCCTCCACCCAGCGCCGCCCGGCACACTGCCCGCTGACACGTCGACGGATCGAGCGCCGACCGCGCCTCTGGTGGGCGCGTTGCGTTGCATGGTCTGTGGCCGCGAAAGCGCGTGGCTCCTTCCACCGCCCTGGCGAATCCGTCGCGTGTCCCCGGAGGCACGCCATGATCACGCCCGAGCAGCACGCCGAGATTCGCCGACTCTATTACGGCGAGCACTGGAAGGTCGGCACCATCGCCGCCGCCCTCGGCGTCCACCATGACACGGTGCGGGCGGCGATCGCCGACACACAGGCCGTGCGTCGGGGCACCTATCGTCCGACCGCGCTCAACCCGTACCTGCCGTTCGTCCGCGATACCCTCGCGCAGTATCCGCGGCTGCGCGCGACACGCCTGTACGAGATGCTGCGCCCCCGCGGCTACGCCGGCTCCGTCGTCCAACTGCGGCGCGTTGTGCGCCTGCTGCGGCCGCAGGCCGCGCCCACGGTCTATCGCCGATTGACCACGCTGATGGGGGAAGAGGCGCAAGTGGACTGGGGCGCGTTTGGCACGATGCGGATCGGCCACGGCACGCGGCCCCTCTCCGGCTTCGTGATGGTCCTCTCGTACTCGCGCGCGCTGTCGGCGCTCTTCACGCTGGATCAGACCCTCGAGAGTTTTCTGCGCGGGCACGTCGACGCCTTTCAGACGTTGGGGGTGGCGCGGACCCTCGTGTACGACAACTTGAAGAGCGCCGTCCTCGAACGCCAGGGGAGCGCGATTCGGTTTCATCCGCGGTTGCTCGAGCTCGCGGGCCACTATCATTTCGCCCCGCGGCCTTGCACCCCGGGCCGCGGGAATGAGAAGGGAAAAATCGAGCGCCAAATTCAGTACCTCCGCCACGCCTTCTTTGCCGCGCGGACGTTTGCCGATGTCGATGACCTGAATGCGCAGTTTCGGCATTGGCGCGACGACCTCGCGCATCAGCGCCCCCATCCCGACCAGCGCGATCAGACCGTCGCGCAGGTCTTCGCCCAGGAGCAGCCGCGGCTCTTGCCGCTCCCGGCCCACCCGTTCGAGACCGATGTGCTGCGGGCCGTCGTGTCCGGCAAGACGCCCTACGTCCGCTTCGACCGCAACAGCTATTCGATTCCGCACACGCACGCCCGGCGCCCCGTGACGCTCGTCGCCAGCGCGACGACCGTGCGGATCGTCGCCGGGACCGAGACGATCGCGCGCCACGGCCGGAGCTACGACACCGGGCAGACGATTGAAGATCTCGCGCATCTCGAGGGCCTCGTGGTCGCCACCCGTCAGGCCAATCCCTCGAGTGCGCGCGACCGCCTCCGACTCGCCGTGCCCGCCATCGCCACGCTCTTTGAGCGCCTCGCGGGGCGCGGCGAATCGCTGCGGGCGCACACCGCGCGCCTGCTGGCGTTGCTCGACGACTACGGTCCGCGTGACCTCGCCGCCGCCGTCGCGCAGGCCCTCGAGCGCGACGCGCTCGGCGCCGGCGCGATCGCGCACCTCCTCGAAACGCGGCGCCGGCAGCGGGGGCAGAAGCCCCCGATCCCGCTCGCCTTACCCGACCGGCCCGGCGTGCGTGACCTCGACATCACGCCCCATACCCTGGAGTCCTACGATGCCCTCACCCGATCCGATCCCGACGACCCTGAGTGACCACCTGCGCCTGCTCGGCCTGGGCCACACCGCGACGGAGCTCAACGACTTCGTCGCCCGCGCCACGCAGAAGCGCTGGAGTCCCATCGTCCTCCTCGAACACCTCGCTCACGCGGAGCTCGACGCCCGCACGCGGCAGCGGGTCGAACGTCGGCTGCGAGACGCGCGCCTCGGCCGCTTCAAGCCGATCGCCGATTGGGAATGGGACTGGCCAAAACAGATCCATCGCCCGACGGTCGAGCGCGTCTTGACCCTCGACTTTCTCACCAAGCGGGAGAACGTGATCCTGGTGGCGGCTCACGGGCTAGGCAAGACGATGCTCGCCAAAAACCTCGTCCACCAAGCCATCCTCGCCGGCCATTCCGCGCGCTTTCTCACCGCCTCCGACCTGGTCCTTGATCTGACGGGGCAAGACACCGCGCGCGCCCTCCAGCGGCGCCTCCGTGCCTATGTCCGGCCGAGCGTCCTGGCGATTGATGAAATCGGCTACCTGGCCTACGACGCGCACGCCGCCGATCTGCTGTTTCAGGTGGTCAGCCGTCGGTATGAACAGAAATCAATCATCCTCACCACCAATCTCCCCTTCAAACAGTGGGACACGATTTTTCCGAACGCGTCCTGCGCTGTCGCGCTCATCGACCGGCTCACGCATCACGCCGAGATCGTGTCACTGGAAGGGGAGTCCTATCGGAAGCGCGAGGCAGAGCGCGCGCAGAAAGCTCGGCGGTGATCAACTGCCCGCCCGCCCAGACATGCTCGACGCCGGTCCAGATTTACGCGGTTTCTCGTGAGCGCGAACACCGAGACGAGGTGTTCGAGCTCGAGGACGACCAGGTCGGCCGCCTGCTCGCGGCGTTCCGATAGCTGGTTGAGCGACAGCGCACGATCCTGTTCCAGTAGCC
>JAABRB010000330.1 GCA_011391185.1 Betaproteobacteria bacterium | reverse complement strand
GGACGCTGCAGGTCGGCCCGCCTGTCGCGACGGACGCTGCGAGCGCCGCGGTTGCTCCCGGCGCGGTGGGTCACGGTGCGATTGTTCGGAGCTCGGCGGGGCGCGGCCCGGCTCGAATCCCGGCACGATCTCGCGCTCGAACCTGCGCTTGATGACTCTTTCGATGTCGGCGAGATACGCGTACTCGTCCGGCGAGACGAGCGAGATCGCCTCGCCCGTTACCCCGGCGCGACCAGTGCGCCCGATCCGATGGACATACTGCTCGGGCACGTTCGGCAATTCGTAGTTCACGACGTGCGGCAACTGCTCGATGTCGAGGCCTCGCGCGGCCAGATCGGTCGCGACGAGCACGCGCAGTTCTCCGGACTTGAAGTTCGCGAGTGCACGGGTGCGGGCGCCCTGGCTCTTGTTGCCGTGGATCGCCGCAGCCTCGATGCCATCCTTGCCGAGTTGCTCGGCGAGGCGGTTCGCACCGTGCTTGGTGCGCGTGAAGACGAGCACCTGGCGCCAGTCCCCGGAGCTCACGAGGTGCGCGAGCAGTGCGCGCTTGCGGCTCTGGTCGACGGGATGAACGCGCTGCGCGACGAGCGCCGACTCCGCGTTGCGTGGTGCGACCTGCACGAAGGCGGGGTCGTGCAGCAGGCCCCCGGCAAGTGTCCGGATCTCCTCGGTGTAGGTCGCCGAGAAGAGCAGGTTCTGGCGCTGCTTCGGCAGGAGCGCGAGGATCTTGCGGATGTCGTTGATGAAGCCCATGTCGAGCATGCGGTCGGCTTCGTCGAGCACGAGGATTTCGACGTGCGAGAGGTTGACTGTCTTCTGCCCGACGTGGTCGAGGAGGCGCCCCGGCGTGGCGACGAGAATGTCCACGCCGCGGCGCAGTGCATCGATCTGCGGCCGTATGCCCACGCCACCGAAGACGAGCGTCGAACGCAACGACATGTACTTCCCGTAGATGCGGATGCTTTCCTCGACTTGCGCCGCGAGCTCGCGGGTAGGCGTGACGACGAGCGCGCGCACCGCATGCCGGCCACCGTGATGCGTGTGGGCGGCGAGGCGCTGCAGCATGGGAAGTGCGAAGCCGGCGGTCTTGCCGGTGCCAGTTTGCGCGCCGGCGAGAATATCGCGGGCGGCGAGGATTAATGGAATGGACTCCGCCTGGACCGGAGTGGGCACGGTGTAACCCTCCTCGCGGACTGCGCGGACCAGCTCGGCCGCGAGGCCGAGGCTTTCAAAAGTTTGATTCAAGCAATACTCCTCTCGCATCGGCGCGCTCAAGCGCGCCGAAGGTCAGGAAACGTACGGCAGGGGCCGTCGCTTCTGCTCAACCTGCGTCGGCCACAATGACATGGCCGCCGAACCGGTTCAGGCAGTCGCGACTACATTGATGGAAATCGGGGGAGTCTCTGGAAAGAGCGAACTCTCCAGAAAAAGCGAACATCCGCGATCGCTTGGGGCCCGACCGGATCACGGGCGCCGAAAAGCTGGGCTGATTATACCTGACCTGCGTGCCAGGCCGCGTTAATTGTGCCGCTCGCCTGCAAGCCGATGCGGACTCGCCTCGGCTACCATCCAGGCGACTGCGTCCCTCCCGACCGATGATCCGCCCGCTCACCGCCTCCGAACGCACATCGCTCGCACTGCATGCCGCGTTCGTCCTCTCGTTCGGGAGCTTTCTCGCGCCTTCGATGGGCCGCGCGCTGCTCACAGTGCTGGCGGGATTTCTGTTGCTAGGCGTGCCGCTCGCGATCGCGAGAGTGGATTTTGCGGCGTGGCCGGCCAAGGACCTGCTCATTCTCGGCACCACTGGCGTGCTCGCCTTCTGGACGGGGATTGCATGGCGCGACTATCGGCGCAAGCTCAGGGAACTCGCGCCGCGCCAGGAAGCACTTCGCGCAGACCTCGCAGGCGGCATGGCGAGTGTCGAGCATTACCGCGCGACGAATGCGATTCGTGCAATCAGTCCCGTGACGCGGGAACGCTGCTACTTCATGCGGCTCGACGACGGTCGGGTGATGTTTGTGGGCTTCTGGAATCCTCCGGATGCGGACGCCGGAGCCGAAGGGCCCGAGATCGGCGGCTTTCCCGCCGCCGAGTTCGAGGTCACCCGCGGACCGCGCTCGGGAATGATTCTCGAAGTGACTGGGCACGGCGATGTCCTCACGCCATCGGAGACCTTTACGCTTGGGCACCAGGTGCTCAAGCAGGGGCAGCTCCCGGAAAACGGGAGTGTCGTCGAATCGTCGTGGGGGACGATCACCAAGACCTACAGTTCCGAATCCTGATCGTTCTGCCTTCCGCTTCTGTCCCGAATTCGACACCTTGCGTGGCGATTGCATTCGCAACGCGCATGCTCTAAAAGGGCAATGCGAGCCGCTGCAGGATCGCTCGAGGATCGGGACTCCGCGCTTCACATCGCATTGCGTTCAAGGGAGGACGTGGCATGCAGATGCAAAGATCCGCATTCGTGGTCGCGCTGCACGTTTTCGTTGCCGGCGTCGTGTCGATAAGCGGTTGCGCCACAACCGAGCAACCAAGGGGCGAGCAGGCGGCCATGACCCGCGCCGACTCCGCTCCGCCGATGCAGGCCCCGGAGCGGCAACCGCAGGAGGTGAAGACGCCGGTCGGGCGGGAGCCGCAGCAGATCCAGCGAAATGTGGCCGGGCCCTACGTTCGCGTGGGGTTGAGTTATTCCAAGGCGAGCGGCGCAGACTTCAAGGAAGACAATGCGGCTGCGCCCAACTGCTTCCTGTTCTCCGCCGGAGGGGGATGCGGCAGCACCCTCAGCAGTCTCGGCAGCTCCGTCGGAATCGACGTCGGCGTCGGGTATCGGATCAATCCGCTGTTCAGGGTAGACCTGAGCTACGGGCGCCGCGGTGGCTACAACCTGCAAGGCTGGGATACAGCCCTCACGTATTTCGACCCGCCCGTCACGTCCGATGCGGTGATGTTCAACGGCTTTTTCGACGTTCCGTACGTGATCGCCGATCGGGTCCAACCGTACGTCGGGCTCGCCATCGGGCGTAGTAGCAACAAGATCGATTCGATCAATTGGCTCGATCCGGGGCCACCGTCGTCGAACGGCACGCTGAACGCAGGGAACACCACGAAATCCACCGCCTACCAGTTCACCCTGGGCGCGGCGATCACGCTGACCGGGAAATGGATCCTCGACCTCGGCTATCGATACAGCGACATGGGCGAGTTCAAGAAAAATGCCGGTCCGGACCAGTCCGGCAATTTCAACGGCACGGGCACCACCTCTTCCGCGACAGGCAAGCTGCGCGCAAACGAGTTCTTCGCCAACGTGCGTTACGACTTCTGACTCCGGGCGGTCTCGCGGGCCCGCTCGGCCGCGAGCCGGCGCTCGGTTCGTCCGACGAATAGGCCCGCCACGAGCGCTCCTGTGGCGGCGGCCACCAGCAGAGATGCGGTCGCGTGCCAGCTGCCGGTGGCCGACACCACGACCGCGAACGCGGGTGGGCCGACGAACTGGCCGAAGTTCGAGAGTTGAACGATGAGGCCCTGCAGGCTCGAAATCTGGTCTGGCGTGCGCGCGTAGTGCTGCGACGAAGAGAGCACGGCAGGGGGCGTCATCCCACCGAAAAACGAGAGGCCGAGACAGGCCGCGTAGCGCCCGCCATCGGGCAAGCCGGCGGCGTAGAGAGCGATACCGCATGCGCCCATCAGCACCGCGGCGACGCTTATGAGCGTGCCGCGCGGGACATTCCGCTGCAGCAGCCAGGTGCCGAGCAGGATTCCGGGAACGTTCACGCCGACCACGAGGGTGGTGAGCGCGGATGCGGCAAGCAGGGTGAGCTCGCGCTCCTTCACCAGGAAGGTCGGCAGCCACACCATTACAGCGGTCCATTGGAATGTGTAGAAGCACATCGCCAGTGCGCACCACCACGGACCGGGCTGGCGCAGCGCCTGCGTAATGCTCGCGAGCGTGCGCCCGGTACGCGGCGGCGGCAGGGGAAATTCGTCACGCATGTGCCAGAGCGCAGCCAACGTGAGCGCCGCCGCCACGACGCTCATCCACCATAGCCCGCGCCACCCGGCGGCGGGTAGCACGACCGGCGTGGCCAGCAGCGCGATGGCGAATCCGAACGGCATGTAGGCGCTCCAGACGCCGAGCGCGAGCCCGCGATCGCGACCGACCGCGGCGGACACGATCAGCGCTGGCGCAGAGACGCCCACGGCGATGAATCCTGCGCCCTCGATGAAACGCGCGGCGAGCAGCGCGCCGGTCGACGTGGCGAGGGCGCCCATGGCGCCGCCCAGAAAGAGCGCGGCGAGCCCCGCGAGGCAGCTGCGCAGCGCGCC
>JAABRB010000329.1 GCA_011391185.1 Betaproteobacteria bacterium | reverse complement strand
GACCGGACCGGGGTGGGCTCATCGCACTTTCGCGCGCAAGATCTGCGTCGCTTTCGGGACGTCTTCCGGATCAACCCAGATGATCGCCCCCCAGCGACCCTGGCCGGTCGTGAGCGCGTCGATTCCCGTCACGTTCACCTCCTTCGCGGCGAGCTTCGCGAGGTGACTCGCCAATGCTCCGGGCCGATCCTTGCCGCGAATGAGATAGCCGGTCTTGCGTGCCTCGAACTGAAGCCCGGCTTTTCTGGCCGCAGCGCGCAACTTCACGCTGTTGTCGGGCACGACCTCGATCTGGGCGCGCCTGCCGTGCGGCGTGCCGGTGCAGGCGAGCAGATCGACCCCCGCGCTCACCAGCGTCGAGAGCACCTTGAACGCCTGGCCCGGCCGGTTGGAAACCATCGTCGAGAAATGCTCGACCTTGCGAACCGTGTCCGCCATGGCGCCCCCTCCGGTTTGGATTCCCGCAAGTCTAGAACTTATTTCAAAATGCGACTGCGCTTGCAAACGAGGGGATAAACCAAACGAGGGGATAAACAAGGGGCGCGCCCCTTGTTCGTTTGGGGACATACAAGGGGGAATCCCCTCTAATGTTCGTACGCCCGCTCTTGCGTGAAGAACCTTGGTCGCAATTTCGCGACAGATTCTAGGTCTAGGCGCTCTACAGGGTGAATCGCAACGCGGCGAGGAGCATGCCGGGCAGCCGCGCACTCCCCGTCGAGCGCTCGCCGTACGTGCCCGGATCGAGCAGCAGCTCGCGTTCCGCGGTGAGCGCTACGAGATTCGTGCCGAGTATCCGGAAGATCGAGTCGTCGAACCGCATGACGTTGACCGGGGCGACGATGCGCCCGCGCTCCACCCAGAAGGTCGCGAAGCGCGTCATCCCGGTGATGCGCCCGGCGGGGCGATCGGAGAAGTTCGTGTACCAGAGATTGCCGATGTAGAAGCCCGTGTCGAGCGCGGCGAGCACGTCGTCCCGCCCCAGCGTGCCGGCGGCCATGTCGAGCGATTCCGGACTTTCGCGGCCGGCGGCCGCGTTGGATGAGAGGCCGTACTCCTTCGCCGAGCGGGGCGACACCAATGCGGCGCCGAGGCGGCCGGATTCGATGAGGGTCACCGCTGGCGGCTTCACGTAGCCATCCCGCTGGAATGACGGCGCGACACCGTCCGCCGTGTTCTCGACGAGCGTGACCTTGGTGGACAGCGTCTCGCCGTGCTCCATCCGTAGCAACGGGCCCTGCCGCGTTGCGCGCGCCCGAGCCGAGAATCCTCCCCAGCCGAGCAGTCCGGCGAGCTCGTCGAGCGCGGCCGGTGCGAGATAGGCGCGATACTCGCCCGGCTCGATGGTGCGCGGGGCCCATTCGAGGAGCGCGTGCGTGCGGAGCGCTTCCGCCTGCTTCGCTCCGAACGCCGCCGCGTCCCAATCGAATCCCGCGTAGCCGCATTTCACCGCCTTGTCGGCGCGCAGGTGCAGGCTCCAATCGAGATTGAAGCAGTCGACCGCGTGCCAGTTCCGTTGCCCGAACGAGTTGGCGAAGCCGCGCGCGATCGATCCGCCCGCGTAGAGCCCGACCAGATCGCGCCCCGCGGATGCGGCAGCCACCTGATTCACGATCTCCCCGGCCGGAGGAAATCGGCCGCGCCGCTCGTGCGTTGTCGACTCCGGTTGCTCGGCGATGGCGAGCCACGGATCCTCCGCCAGGTCGGCGAGCACGTCCCGCAGCCGGCCGATGGTCGCCCGCGCGAGCGCCTCGTCTTCACGATTGCCGGCGAGCGCGATCGTTGCTGCGGCCTGGTGCCGGCGCCGCACGAGGCGCACGGTAAGAAATTGCTGCGCGACGCTGCCCGCCTGGCGCACGCGGCCCTGGTTGAAGCGGACGAAGTCCGAGCGTTCGCCGGAGAGCCACAGCAGCAACGTCTCCTCTGCGCGCGTTTCCCGGACCAGCCGGTCGGCGAGCGCGAAGAATGCGTCCTTCACGCCGCATCGCCCCCGAACACGGACACACCCGCGAACAGGCACGCCGGCGATGCGTGGCCGGTATGGATCGCCTGATTGGGCTCGCCCTTTCCGCAGTAGAGCGTGCCGTGGATCTCGAACGTGCCGGGATCGCCGACCATGCGCAGACTGCGCCAGAAAGTGGCCGACACGCCGCGATAGTTCGGATTCTTCACCACGCCGCATATTCGGCCGTTCTCGATCAACTCGCCCCACTCGCACCCGAACTGGAACTTGTTGCGCGAGTCGTCGATCGACCACGATACGTTCGTGCGCATCAGCACGCCGCGCTCGATCGACGCGATCATCTCCTCGAGCGTGCTCGCGCCCGGCTCGACGTTCAGGTTTGCCATGCGGTCGATCGGGGGGCGGTTCCAGCTGCAGGCACGCGAATTCGCCGTCCCGGACGTTGCGGCCCGCTGCTGGGACAGATGGCCGCCGAGCGGCCGCTCGAGCGTTCCATTGCGGATGAGCCAGGTCTTGTCCGCGGGGCTGCCATCGTCATCGAAGGCGAACGTGGCGATCTCCGCGGTGAGCGACGGATCGTAGGTCACGTTGAGCAGCTCCGAGCCGTAACGGTAGCTCCCGAACATGTCGGTCGTGACGAAGCTCGTGCCCGCATAGTTGCGCTCATCGCCGAGGATGCGATCGAGCTCGAGCGGGTGCCCGATCGACTCGTGGATCTGCAGCATCATCTGGTCGGGCATCAGCAGAAGATCCATCGTCCCCGTCGGGCAGTTCGGTGCGGCGAGCAACTGCAGCGCCTCGTCCGCAAGCCGCGCGCCGCAACCAATGAATCCGGAACGTTCGATTGCGCCGAGTCCACCCTGCTGGGCATGCTCGAAGCGGCGTGATTGCGTCTCGGCACCCTGATTGGCGACGACGCGCGCCTGGGGGACGGTGTACCGGAACCGTTGCTGCACGTCACCGCCGGAGCTGGTGAGATAGACTTGCTCGATATCGCGCAGATCGATGCTGGCGACCCGCTCGACGATGCGGCGGTCGATTTTCGCGTGCTGACACTCGTCGGTCAGGAGTTCGATCAGCGCGCGCCGCGACAGCTTCAGTTCGCCCCCTGCATCGAACGCATGCTCGCCACGGGGAGCAGGCATGTCGCGAGGATTGAAGCGGTGGACGCTTACGGTGCACGTCGCCGCGGCCCATTCGCCGGCGCGATCGAGCGCTGCCTGCAATCCGGCGGGTGAAAGATCGCTCGTTGCGCAATAACCGTATCCGCCGTCGCTGATCACCGTGAGCATTGCGCCGCGATCGACCGAGAGACGTGCGGGCTCGGGCGCATCCTGCCGTACGGCAAGCGCTTCGTGAGTCTCGGCGACGCCACGAAGCGACCAGAACGGCGCGGCGGAGCGCAGCTGGCGGAAAGTGTCGCGGAGGGTGTCCAGCATCGGATGTTCTTGCGGGCAGCGCTTGCAACGATAGCGCACCGGGGCGCTGCCGGGTTGAGTCCGAGGGCTGTTTCCGATATAATTCAAAGCATTGAGCCCCTCGGGCGGTACACACTGACCGAGGGGCTTTGCTGTTCCAGTCTCAACCATGGAGGTGCTCAAATGGCCCGACCCCTGTCCCCACGAGAAGCGACCGAAATGATCCTGGCGCTGCGGCGCCAGCAGGGCGATTCACCGTCCCATCGACAGCTCTCGACGCGGCGTGCAAAACGCTCCGATACGCAAACCGCCAAGAACACCCGTCGGACATCCCACACCACGCGGGACGCCGCGACCGAGGAGTAATCGAATGGCGAAGGAAGCACTACTCGAAATGGACGGCGTAGTGACCGAGGCGCTGCCGAATGCCCAGTTCCGCGTGACGCTCGACAATGGCGTGACGCTGATCAGCTATGCAAATGGCAAGATGCGCAAGTTCCGCATCCGCATTCTGCCGGGCGATCGCGTCAAGTGTGAAATCTCGCCCTACGATCTGACCCGTGCGCGGATCAGCTTCCGGTATCGCGACACGGGAACGCGACGCGAAGCGGCGAGTGGGGTTACGACGGCATCCACGTAACGCAACCAACAGGGGTGGCCTGTAGGTTCCTTCACGGAAAAGGCGGAACGGAACATACAGGAGGCAACCGGCTGGTTTCCTCCCGTAACCCTCCTTCCCGCAGTGCTGAGGAACAAGGGCGGAACGGAACGTACAGGAGGAAACCGGCTGGTTTCCTCCCGTAACCCTCCTTCCCGCAGTGCTGAGAACCGACCCCGCGCAAGCGGGGTTTGTCTTTTGTGATGGACCTCTAGTGTCCCGAATCAGGGATTCGTTGAACAAGTTCTCAGGTGGAACTGCCCTATCCATGATCGACGAGTACGCCGA
>JAABRB010000328.1 GCA_011391185.1 Betaproteobacteria bacterium | reverse complement strand
GAGTCCCTGTCGGAATGGCTCCAGCCGGAGAACGTAGAGTTCGTGTACGCGTGACGCAGTTCACGCATTAAGTTCGCCGAGCAAAGCATTGATTCTCGGGAGAATCGGGTCGTGAGCCGGAGAATTTTCGGCACCGCCCTGGCATGCGTCACATTTGCTACGTTGCCGCGGCGCAAATACCCGTGATAGGGTTCCTCTCCCGTCGGTCGCAACCCCTCTCATGCCCGCCCTGCGTTTTGCCTTGTTGGGACTCGTATTCGCTGTCGCCGGTGTCGCGCAGGCGTCCGGCGATTTCGGCGCGGTCGTCGAACAGTTCGCCTCCTGCTCGACGCCCGAGTCGGCGTCGGAGATCCCGGCCGTCCCCTATCGCGGGATCGGAATCGCCACGATTCCCGGTGGGGAGTCGGTCGAGGCGGACCGGGGCGTGGTGTGGTTCCAGGTCAAGCTCGCGCCGGCCGCGCTCGCCAACGGCCACGCCCTGACGTTCGCCCTGAACGGGACGCGACTGCCGATCACCGAGACCGGGCTGGAGTTCTCGCTCGCGGGAATCGAGCGCGGCGCGCATACGATCCAGGCGAGCGTCGTCGACACCGACGGCAACGAAATCATCGGCTCGCAGCCGCTCAAGTTCTTCGTGCGGCAGACATGGTGGCTGACACCCGGCCTCTCCGGACTGCTGTGATTCCCCCCCATGGCGGGGCGTGAAGCACGGGACGCGCCGGCATGAGCTCAGAAAACCACTTTCGCACCCGCCGTGCGGCAATCGCGGGAACGCTCTCCCTGATGGTCGCGCCGCGCATGGTCGCTGCGGCGTCCCCCGCCGAGATTGCCCAGCCGGAGCGCCCGGGTCCGGGGGACTTCATGAAACGCGCCTTCGCGGCGCGCGAAGCGGCGGTGCGTGCCGGCGACCAGTCTTACGGCGCGGTGATGGTCAAGGACGGGAAGATCGTTGGCTGGGGGCCGAGCCGGGTCGTGGTCGATCGAGACCCGACCGCGCATGCCGAGATGCAGGCGGTTCGCGACGCTGCACGCAGACTGGGGACACGTGATCTGTCCGGGTGCGTGATCTATGCGACCTCGCGGCCCTGCGCGATGTGCGAGGCGGCGCTCTACTGGGCGGGCGCACAGCGGATCGTGCATGGCGCCGCCCTGACTGACGCAGGCGCGCCCCGCTATCCCTCTTGCTAAGGGCTATCCGCCTGGTCCGACCGGACGGATGAGGAGGCCGGTGGTGGAGACGCGCACTTCGTACTCCATGGGCTGATCTGCCGGGGCGAACGTCGCCGACCCATACTCAACGTCGAGCAGCGGACGGAGCGCACCGTACCGGTTGCGCAGGTCGAACAGGTCGAACGGCTTTGCAGTTCCCAGCGAATGCACCGTGCGCGGGCCGTCGCGCTCCTTTTCGATCGCCGCGTAGCGGCCCGCGACCCGGTCGAGCTCGAAGGCCGTGTGCAGGCCGATGAGGTTCGCGATCGGTTTCCATTTGAGCACGTGCGCATCGACGTAGATCTGATCACCTCGCAAGGTGTAGTCGGCCGCGCGACCGTCGGGAAATCGGAATTGTGCCGTGAAAACCTGCGGACCCATCGGCTTCACCGCCACGCGGGCGGCGACCGTTTCGCGGGTGAGCGCCTCGTATCCGAGGGTCGAAACGCTCAGCGTGCCGGCGAGCGCCGCGCACGCGAGCAGTGCCAGGGCAGCGAGCCCCCGAATGGTGAACCCGAACGGGCGCCCCCGTCGCAAAGCACCGAATGCCGCGAACAGCAGCAGCATGCCGACAATGGCGAAGCCTGCTGCGATCCACGTGAAGGCCTGCGTCGCGCTGTCCATGCCGGACTTTCCGTTTCGGTGCCGAGTGGTGAATTATGGCATCGCGGCAGGCACGGGCGCGCGCCCCGAAGTTGTGTGGCGCATCAAAGTACCCTGTACGCGTAACCTGCTTCGGTCGCGACCCCCGATTTCGGCGACTCCGAAGCGGACGAGCGTTGCCTTGGGTCGCAATTTATCTATGCACCTATTCAATCGCCTTTTATTCCCCGCCGCGGCATTGCAAGCCTCTCATTAACCCGACTTGGCGCGGTACTATGCGCGTCCAAGCCCGATCGCCTCTGGGTGAGCGGCGCGTTATGACCCACCATCCAAGTAGGAGTGAGCATGCAGCGTAGAACCCTTATTCAAACCTTACTCATCGCATTTCTGGTGACGCTCGGAACGGCTTCCAGTGCCCTTGCGGAAACCGGAAGGGTCGCGCCCCCCGCGGGCAAGGAAGGCATCGTCATCCAGATAAGCGACGACAGCCCGAAAACCTGGAACCAGGCGCTGAACGTGGTTCGCAATCTCCAGAAGGCCTACGGGAAGGACAAGGTCGTCATCGAAGTCGTCGCGTTCGGCAACGGCATCGGGATTCTGAAAGCCGACTCGACCCTGGCGAACCGCATCGATGACACGATCGCCTCCGGCGCCCACGTTTATGCGTGCGAGAACACCATGGAGGGTCGCAAGCTCAACAAGGACGACATGAACGCCAAGATCTCGTACGTGCCGGCCGGTATCATCGAGATCATCGAGAAGCAGAAAGCCGGCTGGTCGGTGGTGCGTCCGTAGCGCGGTTTTCGCAGGACAAGCCGGGGCACGAGGCCCCGGCTCGCCGCCCGATCCCGGGTCATCGGGAATCGGCGGCATGCAGTCATAACGATAAGACCGCTAAGACCGATAAGACCGGTACATTTACGCCAAAGAGGAGCACACCATGAGACACATCGGGAGATGGTTCGCCTGCGCCGCGCTCGCGGCAGCAGTGATGGCCGGTGGCGCGGTTTACGCCCAGCAGGGCAGCGGCGCCGGGAAAGCCGGAGGCGGGAAGTACGCGCAGATTCCGCCCAACAAGGACAACGACATCAAGCTCTACTCGACCGACGGGAAGATCGTCAAGGGTGCGGACGCGCTCGGCCGGATGCACAAGGAAGCCGGCGTGATTCTGTGGCTTGCCGGCAACCAGTTCTTCGCCATGGACGACGTGGTGAAGGCGTACCAGAAGGCCTCTCCCGGCGCGGTGGTCGGCCTGATCACCCTGCCGCCCGGCCTGCTCCTGGAAGGGATCGAGAAAGGGGGCATGTCCTACGGCGGCGGGGACTATCCCGGACTTCCGGACGTGTATGCGTCGGTCAACCTGGGCCATCTCAAGCGGCTCAAGGCCAAGGGCATGATGGACGCCTATGCGGTCTATCTGCACAACGAGATGGAGCTGATGGTCGCCGCAGGCAATCCCAAGGGCATCAAGGGGATCAAGGATATCGCGCGACCGGACATCCGCACGTCGATGCCGAATCCGATCAGCGAGGGGATCATGCGCTTCTACGGGAAGAAGGTCCTGGAGCGGAACGGTCTCTGGGAGCTCGTGTCGGGCGGCAAGGAGTGCAGCTCGTGCCAGACGACCCCCAACAACTGGTTCACCGCCGTGCATCACCGCGAGACGCCCGAGCGCATCCTGGCCGGCAAATCGGATACGGGAATCGTCTGGGTGACCGAGACGCAAGAGGCCAGGCGCGACGGTGCCAAGGTGGACAGCGTCAAGCTTCCTCCCGAAGACAGCTTGCGCGACGAGGTTTCGTACGCCATCGGTGCACTCACGGGCAGCCCGAACCAGGCGGCAGCCGACCGCTACCTGGCGTTTCTTGCGACACCCGCGGCGCAGGACGCGTATGCGGAATTCGGTTTCGTCAAGGCGACGCCCGAGGAGCTGAAGCTCAGGCCAATTCCCTGATTACGCGGTCGGTCGCCAATCAAAGTCGGCAAAGGTGCCGGACGCCTCGGCAACGGCCACCCCAGATACCCGCGCGGCGCGCGGACCGCGACGTGACCACGCGATGATTGCCTCGACGGCGCCGGGCGCGCCGTCGACCACTGCCTCGACGGATCCATCGCGGCAGTTGCGCACCCATCCGGTCACGTCGAGCCGGTCCGCTTCACGACACATCGCATCGCGATAGCCGACCCCTTGTACGAGTCCACTGATCTTGAGATGCTTCGCCATCAGCCTCCAGACGTCATCGCGCTTAGATGGATTTTACGCGGGCACACGTCGGGCAAGAAAGTCTGGATTGGCACGTTGCCAGCATCGGAGGGATCGCCAATGATCCGCATCGCCTCGCTCGTATTCGTCCTGATCGCCGGATTTCTCGCCGGTTGTGCAAGTACGCCGGGCGCCGAACGCCCCGATCGGGTGGTCTACCATTTCAGCGAAGCGGGAGAGCAGCCGTCCCGCGGGCTTCAGTACATCCGCAACCACCTCGAGGCCGATCCGATGGTGAAGATCGTCGTCGTCACGCACGCGG
>JAABRB010000327.1 GCA_011391185.1 Betaproteobacteria bacterium | reverse complement strand
CGCGCGTTTCATCACGCTGCTGGTCGAACGTGGTGCGCGGGTGCAGTTCCTGTGCCGCCGCAACATGGCGCGCCTCTTTCAGGCGAGCTTCGATCCGGCGAGCGTCGAGGTGACGGCTGATCCCGCCGCGGACGCGACCGGTCTCGATGCGCACGTCCACCTCATGAGCCTGCCTCATCTCCTTCGACTACCGCAGGAGGCATTGCGTGCGAACGGGCCGTATCTGCGAATTCCGGCCGATCTGGAGAGGGCGTGGCAGTCGCGCGTGACCGCTGCGCTCGGCGGTTCGCGTGCGCCGTTGAAAGTTGGCCTGATGTGGGCGGGCAATCCGGATCGATCACGCGACGAAGACCGCTCGCTGCCGTTCGAACTGGCGCGGCGTCTCGGGGAGACCGGCGGTGGCATCGCGTGGTTCAGCCTGCAGGTCGACACCGAGCGCGGCCGCCATGTGGGCGGTCCCTTCCCGATGATCGACCTGACGTCGGAGATGGGCGATTATGCCGATTCGATGGGCTTGATTGCCGCGATGGACCTCGTGATTTCGGTGGACACCTCGACCGCTCACGCGACCGCCGCCATGGGCCAATCGCTCTGGCTGATCGCTCCGCACGACGTCTGCTGGCGCTGGGTGATGGCAGGAGAGGCAAACCCCTGGTACGCGGGCGTGCGGATGTTCCGGGCCGCGCAGCCGCGGGAGTGGACGCCGGTCGTGGAGCGGGTGGCAGCCGAACTGGCGGGGCTTGCAGCGCGAAAGGTGGGCTGAATGCCCTCGGAATTCGAGCTGATTGCGCGATACTTTACACGGCCGGCACGCACTGCCGTGCTGGGTGTCGGCGACGATTGCGCCCTGGTGCGGGTTCCCGCGGATCTTGCGCTTGCCGTGACGACCGACACGCTGGTCGAGGGCACGCACTTCCTGCCGGACAGCGACCCGGCCAAGCTCGGCCACAAGGCCCTCGCGGTGAACATCTCCGATCTGGCCGCGATGGGCGCCGACCCGCGCTGGGCCACGCTCTCGTTGGTCTTGCCGGAGGCGAACGAATCCTGGCTCGAGGGTTTCGCGCGCGGGCTGTTCGATCTTGCGGGCCGCTATGGGGTGGAGCTGATCGGCGGCGACACGACGCGCGGACCCCGCGCGATTTCGATCACGGCACTCGGCACGCTGCCGCCCGGACTGGCGCTGCGTCGCGACGGCGCGCGCGACGGCGAGGAGATCTGGCTCTCCGGAGCCACCGGCGATGCGGCGCTCGGACTGGCGCATCTGCGCGGCAAGTTGGAACTGTCGGACCCAGCGGCACGCCATTGTCTCGCGCGGCTCGACACTCCGCTTCCTCTGGTGGAACTCGGGCGCCGATTGCGGAGCATCGCATCGAGCGCGATCGATGTTTCGGACGGTCTGCTCGCCGATCTCGGCCACATTCTGGAGCGCTCCGGAGTCGGCGCAGAGGTGTGGCTCGACAAGCTGCCACGGTCCAGCGCGCTGGCCGAGTGCACTGATGCCGCACTCGCGCGCGAATGCCTGCTCGGCGGCGGAGATGACTACGAGCTCATATTCACCGCGTCGCAAGAGCGACGTGCCGCGATTCTGACGCTCGCCGCGGAGGTCGGATTGCCCTTGACGCGGATCGGGCACATCGTTGCCGGCGCCCCGATCGTCGCGGTGCTGGATGAGGCAGGTCGACCCGTCTCGACAGGGCCGGGCGGCTTCGATCATTTTCGCGCATGATTGATCGCGAACAGACGGTCGGTGCGCGGCCCTCGGCCGCTTTCCTGTTGTCTCACCCGGCGCACTTCATTGCCCTCGGATTCGGGACGGGGCTTTCGCCTGCGGCGCCCGGCACGATCGGCACGTTGCTGGCGTTTCCGGTCTACGTGGTACTCGAGCGCTGGCTCGATCCGGCCGGGATTCTTGCTCTGCTTCCCGCACTGTTTGCGCTGGGTGTGTGGGCATGCGGCCGCACCGGGCGAGCGCTGGGTGCAGCCGATCACTCCGGAATGAACTGGGACGAGATTGTCGCCTTTCTGCTGGTGCTGGTCTTTACGCCTCCTGGCCCCGCCTGGCAGGCCGCGGCGTTTTTCGCATTTCGCCTCTTCGATATCGCGAAGCCGCCGCCAATCCGGTACGTCGACCGCACGGTGAAGGGCGGATTCGGGGTCATGCTCGACGATCTGCTCGCCGCGTTGTACACCCTGATCCTGCTTGCCGTGGCGAAGTTGGTGCTGGGCTGATGCGCCGTCGACCCCGCCCGAAGGGTGCTCTCGCGTAGAATCCACCGCAGTCCCGTCTGCCACGCGAATCGATGCCGAGACTGCCTGCCGCGCAGGACATTGCGAGCTTCCACGACGAGTGTCTGGCCGATCCCGGCTGGGCGGACGATAAACCGCGGTGGGGCTCAGACGAGGAGATCCGGCGCCTCATCGGCGCGAACCACCGCGAGAATGCCTTGCTCTGGGATCAGGAAGACCAGGCGCGCCGCGTCGGCGTACCCGATGGTGAAATCGCCGCGAACAAGCGATCGATCGATCGTCACAACCAGCGTCGCAACGACGCTGTCGAGCGGATCGACGAGCTGCTGCTGGCCGCGCTGGGTCCGGCAAGCGCACCCGTCGCGCGACTCAGCTCGGAGACGCCGGGCGCGATGATCGACCGGCTCTCGATCCTCGCCCTCAAGGCCCACCACATGCGGCTGCAGACCGAGCGCACCGACGCATCTCCGGGGCATGTCGAGGCGTGCCAGGCAAAGCTCGCCCGTCTCATCGAGCAGCGCGCCGATCTCGCCCGCTGCCTCGACGAGCTGCTTGCCGATTGTTCCGCAGGCCGTGCCCGCTTCAAGATCTACAGGCAGTTCAAGATGTACAACGACCCCGCGCTGAATCCGTATCTTTATGGTACGCCGCGTGGCGATTCGCCTTAGTCGTCTGGTTCATAAATTTGGCAACGTATGAGGTCACGCCGCGAGACGCGAGGGAGAGGGCTCGACCACGAACTTTCTGGTCAGCCTTGCGAGGTCATCTCGAACGAATCGACGATCTCGGACTGCCGCGCAGCGCGCTGATCAAGGCGGACGTGGCGGGAATGGAGGCGGACGTCATTGCCGGTGCCACGGAAACGATCCGTCGCTATCGTCCGTATCGGTACGTGGAGAACGATCGGGACGAACGGTCGGGTGCCCTGATCGCCGCCATTCATGATCTCGACTACCGGCTCTTCTGGCATTTGCCGCCGCTGTTCAATCCGGAAAGCCACGCCGGGGTCGCAGTGAACGCATTCGGCCCGGTGGATTCGGCCAACATGCTCTGCGTTCCGAAGGAACGGAACATCGGCATCGCCGACGGCCTGCGAGCGGTTTCGGGGTCCCACGACACATGGCGCGGGTAGTCCTCCCCTCCGCCGGCGCGGGGCGGACACACGGTCCGGCGCGAGCCGAGCGTCGCGTAGAATGCTCGGGGTCCGCACCGCGCCCCTTTCCACGCGTAGATCGCCCGACTCGCATGCCCTGCATCCAACCTTGCCGTCGTATTGCCGATGATCGAGGTCCCCGGGATGTCTGACGCCACGCTTGACGCGCTTGCGGCCGCGATTGGTGCCCACTGCCAGGCAGAAGGGCGGGTCCTCGCAAGCGCCGAGTCGTGCACCGGCGGGTGGGTTGCCCAGGTTTTGACATCGGTCTCCGGGAGCTCGGAATGGTTCGACCGCGGGTTTGTCACGTATTCCAACGCGGCGAAGCAGGAGATGCTCGGCGTGCGCGGCGCGACGCTTGACCGCTACGGTGCCGTGAGCGAGGAGACCGCGCGGGAGATGGCAAGCGGTGCGCTGGCGCGCAGTGGGGCGGGCGTTGCACTGGCAGTGACCGGGGTCGCGGGCCCGACGGGCGGGACGCCGGAAAAGCCGGTCGGAATGGTCTGTTTCGCATGGGCATGGAGAAACGGCCCGACCGAAAGCCGGACGCTGCGATTCACGGGCGATCGCGAGCAGGTTCGGCGCGAGTCGGTTGTCGCGGCACTCGAGGGGGTGCTCGGGCGGCTCGGCCAGAAGCCATCCGGGGACCGCGCATCGAAATGACACTCACCGTTACGCCTCGTTCAATGTCCCGGCGCCGGTTGCTCGCCGCGCTGCCGCTCGCAATGCTCACGCCCGCAATGGTGCTCGCCCAGCGCAGCGCGGCGCCCTATGTCCCGACGCCCTGGCCGATCGTCGATGCGATGCTCGAGCTGGCGCAGGTCGGGCGCGATGATCTGCTGATGGACCTTGGATGCGGCGACGGGCTGCTGGTCGTCACCGCGGCCAAGCGGTTCGGTGCGCGCGGGTATGGTGTCGACATCAAACCGGAGCTCGTCACGCTTGCAA
>JAABRB010000034.1 GCA_011391185.1 Betaproteobacteria bacterium | reverse complement strand
CGAGGCGGCGCGCATCCTCGGTGCGTCGTCCTGGCGGATCTTCTGGGAGGTCGAGCTCCCGCTGCTGCGGCCGGTGATCTTCCTCGCCCTGATCCTGCGGTTCCTCGAGGCCATGGCCGAGTTCCCGAAGATCTGGGCGCTCTTCCAGGGCGGTCCCGGCAGCGCCACCGAGACTATTCCCGTGTACATCTTTCTCACCACCTGGCAGTACTTCCAGATCTCCAAGGGCGCGGCGCTTTCCTACGTCGCGATGATGCTGATGATCGTCATCGTGCTCGTCGCGATCCGCCTGCTGCGCCGGGAGAAGCAGGCGATCGACGCGATGCACGCAGCCACCGCCCGCGACGCCGGCGCATGAGAACGGAAGACCGATGCCGATGACCAAGACGCAGAAGAACCGGATCGGGGCGATCGTGCGCTACACGATCCTCACGATCTGGGCGCTCATCGTGGCCTTTCCGCTCTACTGGATGGTCAGCACGTCGTTCAAGCCGGGCGAGCAGTGGTTCGCCTGGCCGGCGGTCTGGGTGCCCGATCCCTGGGTGCTCACGAATTATCTCGATGTCTGGACCGGGCGGCAGGAAATCGCGACGTCCCAGTACATCATCTCGGCCCAGCGCCCGTGGATCGCGTTCGGCAACAGCCTGATGATCGCGTTCAGCGCGACCACCCTGGCGGTCCTGTACGGCGCGGTGATCGCGTACGGCGTCTCGCGCTACCGGGTGCTCTCCGAGGTGCGCATGTTCCAGCTCCTGATGCTGCGCATGATCCCGCCGATCGTGGTGGTGGCGCCGCTGTCGCTCTACTACTCGGTGCTCGGGCTGCTCGACACGGCGCTCGGGCTCATCCTCATCTACTTCCTGACCAGCCTCCCGTACGCGGTCTGGATGCTCAAGAGCTTCATCGACGAGGTGCCCCGCGAGGTCGAGCAGGCCGCCGAGATCCTCGGCGCGCCGCGCTGGCGAACGCTGCTCGAGATCGTGCTGCCGCTCGTCCGCTCCGGGCTCGTCGCGACGTTCCTGTTCATCCTGATTCTCACCTGGAGCGAGTACCTGCTGGCGCTCCTCCTCGCCAAGACCGAGGTCGTAACGTTGCCGATCGAGCTGTCCAAGTACCAGGGGTCGACCGAAGGCCGCGTTTACGGCCGGCAGGCCGCACTCTCGGTGGGTATCACGGTTCCCCTCATCATCATCGGTCTCATCATCCGCAAGCACCTCGCGCGCGGTTTCAGCTTTGGCATGATCCGGAGGTAGCGGTGGCGCGCATCGAACTCGTCAATCTGCGCAAGGAATTCGGCGCGCTTGCCGCAGTGAACGACATCAACGTGACGATCGAGGACGGCGAGTTCGTGGTCTTCGTCGGGCCCTCGGGATGCGGGAAGACGACCACGCTCAGGATGATTGCCGGATTCGAGGACCCGACTTCAGGCGAAATCCGCATCGACGGGCGGGTGGTCAACGACCTCGAGCCGCGCGACCGGGGACTCGGAATGGTGTTCCAGAGCCACGCGCTGTTTCCGCACAAGACGGTCGCGCAGAACATCGAGTTCGGTCTGCGCATGAAGAAAGTCCCGTCAGCCGAACGGGCGCGTCAGGTTCAGGAGGTCGCGGAGATGGTGCGTCTGACGCACCTGCTCGACAAGATGCCGGCGCAGTGCTCGGGCGGCGAATCGCAACGCGTCGCGCTGGCGCGCACCCTCGTGACCCATCCGTCGACCTTCCTGCTGGACGAACCGCTCTCCAGCCTCGACGCCAAGCTGCGGCGCGAGCTGCGCGCGGAATGCGACCGCCTGCACCAGGCGCTCAAGCGGACGTTCATTTTCGTCACCCACGACCAGGAGGAGGCGATGACGCTCGCCGACCGGATCGTGGTCATGCGCGGCGGGGGGATCGAGCAGATGGGCTCGCCCATGGAAATCTACTCGAACCCGGTGAACAGCTTCGTCGCCGACTTCTTCGGTTCCCCTTCGATGAATCTTATTGCGGGCGAGGTCGTTCGGGAATCCGGTGCGCTGCGCTTCCGGGCACCCACCGGCTTCGCCGTATCGCTCCCTGATCGCTTCAAAGGACTGCCGGCGGGTCCCATCACGCTTGGCATCCGTCCGGAGCATGTCAACGCGGTGCCGGCAGGGAACGGCGCGACGAGCGACATGGAGCTGCCGGTCCGGCTGGTCGAGCCGCTCGGCAAGGAAACGCTGCTCTATTTCGATGTCGGGATGGAGCGTCCCTTCGTGACGGTCAACGACGGCATCGCGATGGCCGAACTCGATTCGGGCGCCCCGCTCGGGCTCACGCTCGCGCGCGACAAAATTTTCCTGTTTGGGTCCGACGGGAAGCGGATCGACTCCGGAGCGGCCGCGGCCTGATCAGGCGAGCCGTTCCCTGCAGGACGGGCACGGCCAATTCCCGGCTGGGGCAGAATACGGCCATTGAATCGGGAGCATGAGGTCCACCATGCCGGTCATCAAGGTCACGGATATCGCCTATGGGCGCCTGCAGTCCCCCAGCCTCGACGAAGCCGAGGAATTCCTGACGACTTTCGGGATGGTTCGTTCCGAGCGAACCGCAGACGCGCTCTACATGCGCGGAACCGATCCCGATCACCACATTCACGTGACACATCTCGGGCCGAGCAAGTTCATCGGTCTCGCCTTTTTCGCCGAGAACGAGGACGCCCTGAAAAAGCTCGCGAAGGTGGAGGGCGCGAGCGGAATCGAGAACCTCGACGAGCCGGGCGGCGGCAAGCGCGTGCGCCTCGCCGATCCGCACGGCTACCAGATGGAAGTCGTGTGCGACATGCAGCAACTGCCGCCACTAGCTACCCGCCGCAACATTCTCAACTGGGGCGATGCGAAGCTGCGCCGCACGGGAGAGCTGATGCGCCTCGAGCGCGGACCCTCGCAGGTCAAGCGCATCGCGCACGGCGTAATCATGACGCAGAACGCGGCCGAGCGGATCAAGTGGTACCGGGAGATGTTCGGACTCGTATGTTCCGACGAGGTTTACGCGGAATCGAAAGACAACATCATCGCGTCGTTCAACCGCTGCGACCGCGGCGAAACCTTCGTCGATCACCACGTGTTCCTGTGCATCGAAGGACCGAAGGTTGGCATCAACCACCTGTCCTTCGAGGTGCAGAGCATCGACGACGTGATGCTCGGGCACGAGCACCTGATGCGCGCCGGGAAATACAAGCACGTGTGGGGCATCGGCCGCCACGTGCTCGGCAGCCAGGTGTACGACTACTGGCAGGATCCCTGGGGCCGGGTGCATGAGCACTGGACCGACACCGACGTGCTCAACATCCACGACAAGCCGAATCTTCTCCCGGCAGACGAGGGGTTGAGCTCGCAGTGGGGCGAGCCCGTGCCGGAAGCGTTCATCTCGCACGCGATCCCGTAGGGAGCGGGTCAGTGAGGTTTTTTCCCCTCCTTTTCAAGGAGGGGTGCCCGCGCAGCGGGCGGGGTGGTTGAGGTTCTGCACAGGCTCTGGAACACCACCCCGGCTGCTTCGCAGCCACCCCTCCTCGAAGAGGAGGGGAAGCAGCTTTAGACCATCCCCTCCTTTTCAAGGAGGGGTGCCCGCGACGCGGGCGGGGTGGTTGAGGTTCTGCACAGGCTCTGGAACACCACCCCGGCCAGGTGGGGATGAAGGGGCCCCCACCCCTTCAAGCGCGCCACCCCGTCCGGCCCGAAGCGAGGACGCTTCGGGCGTTCGCCGGCTCGAACGTGCGCAGGCACGTTCTCGAAACCCCGGCTCACCCTCGGAGAGGAGGGGATGCCATCGAGACCCGTCAGGTCGCGGGGCCCGCGATCGCGCGCTGCGCGCCGGAGAGCTGCTTGCCGTCCTGCGCGCGGGCGGCCTTGATCGCCGCGAGGACTTTCTCGGCGGTGGCGGGGAGCGCGTAGACCCGCGCACCGACCGCATCGTGGATCGCATTCAGGATGGCGGCGGCGGTGGGCACGGACGTGGGCTCGCCGACGCCCTTCGCGCCGAACGGGCCGGTCGGGTCGTAGCTCGGCACGATGTCGACCTCGATCTCGGGCATGTCGAGGCTGGTCGGCATGATGTAATTGGTGAGATTCGGGTTGATCTGCCGGCCTTTGTCGTCGAAGAGGATCTCCTCCTGGAGCGCCAGACCGAGCCCCATGGAGATGCCGCCCTCGATCTGCCCCTCGACCAGCATCGGGTTGATGGCGGTGCCGCAGTCATGCGACGCGACGATGCGCAGGACTTCCACTTCACCGGTCTCGTCGTCGACGTCGACCTCGGCGATCTGCGTCGCGTAGACGTAGGTCGCGAACGGCAAGCCCTGGCCGGTCTCCGGGTCCATCGCCACTGTGGGGGGATTGAACGAGGCGCTGCCGATCGGCGGCTCGCCCTTGACGAAAAGCGCGTGGTGCGCGACCTGGCCGATGGGGAGCTGGCGCTGCGGAAAACGCTTCACCTGGATCTTGCGGTCGCGCGCCTCGAGCTGGTCGGGGCGCACGCCGAGCATCGGCGCGGCCACGTTGAAGAGAATGGCCTTGGCCTTCTCGGCGGCGAGTCGGGTGGCGTTCCCGGTCACGTAGGTGGTGCGGCTCGCGATGGCGCCCGTGTCCATGGGCGTCGTATCGGTGTCGGCCGAGACGACGTGTACATCTTCGGTCGCCACCCCGAGTTCCTCCGCCGCGATCTGGGCCAGAACGGTGAGCGAGCCCTGTCCCGTCTCAACGGTGCCGGTGAGGAGCGTCGCGGTGCCGTCTTCGTTCACCTTCACGGTCGCCGCACTGGCGTTGGCCGCAACGGTGAAGCCGATCGGATACCACATGCAGGCGATGCCGCGTCCGCGCCGTTTCATGACCGGCCCTCCTGCCAGCCGTAGCGCTCGGCGGCACGCTCGAGTGATTCCCTGACGACCACGCTGTGCAGGACCTGACCCGTCGGGCTGATCGATCCCTCGCCGAATGCGTTCCGGAGCCGGATCTCGAGCGGATCGATGCCGAGCGCCTTGGCGATGTCGTCCATCTGCGATTCATAGGCGAAGCAGACCTGCGGCGCGCCGAATCCGCGCATGGCGCCGGTCACCGTCTTGTTGGTGTAGATCACGAACGCCTCCGCCTGGACGTTCTCGATGTTGTACGGACCGGGCGAAAGGATGCACGCCTTGCCGAGGGTCGTCTCGCTCCACGAGCAGTAGGCGCCGCCATCGAGATACAGCTTCACCTGCCGCGCGAGGATCCGTCCATCTTTGGACACGCCGGTCTTGTAATCCATGACGATCGGATGGCGTGTCGTCGACGATGTGAATTCCTCGCCGCGCGAGAACACGGCCTTCACCGGCCGGCCGGTCTTCTTCGCCAGCAATGCGACGACCGGCTCCACCGTGATCTCGTTCTTGCCGCCGAAGTTGCCGCCCACGATCGTGGCCACGACGTGGACCCGGTTGACCGGCAATCTGAGCGTGCGGGCGATGTCGGCCCGACCGAGGGTGATCCGGCCCAGGCTCGAGTAGACGGTCAGGCGGCCGTTGGAGTCCCACATCCCGATCGAGGCATGCGGCTCGAGCGGCACGTGCTCGACCATCTGGGTGGAATAACGCGCTTCGAAGATCCGGTAGGACTCGGCGAAGCCCTTCTCGATGTCGCCCTTCTTGATGATCTTGCGCGCGTAGATGTTGCTTGCCGGCGGATGCACCTTGGGGGCGTCGTCCTGCATCGCTTCAAACGGATCGAAGACGGGCGTGAGCGGCTCGTACTCGACCTTGATTCTCTCGAGCGCCTCGAGGGCGATCTGTTCGGTGACGGCCGCGACCGCTGCAACACCGTCTCCCGCATGGAATACGCGTTCGTCGCAGAGCACCGGCTGGTCCTGCAACGACGGCCCGAAGGAGTTGACCGGGATCTCGCCGCCAAGGAGCACCGCCATCACGCCGGGCATCGCCTCGGCTTCGCTCGAGTCGATGCGCTTGATCAGCGCCGAGGCGATGCCGGCCCGCTTGATCTTGGCGTGCAGCATCCCCGGGAAGGTGAGATCTTCGATGTACTTGGTCTGACCGAGGCCGTGGAGACGGCCGTCGGGACGCGTGGCGCGCTGGCCCACTGCGGGCGTCTGCTGACGGACTTCCGGAACCAGGGTCTCGATCGGATACGGCACCGGTGGCGTGATGACCGGCATGCGCAGCGCCTCGCCGGCATCGCGCAGCATTTCCCGCGTGATCTCTTTCTCGTCGACCCGTAACTTGTCATTCATGGCTTCGTCCTCCGGATGGCGGATTCACGCGGCCTGCTTCTCGCGCAGGAGGCGCGCGGCGTCCTGGATGGCCGTGATCATTTTCGTGTAGCCGGTGCACCGGCAGAGATTTCCGGAAAGGGCATCGCGGATCTCCGGCACGGTCGGATCGGGGTTCTCGTCGAGCAGCGCCTTGGCCGACATGATCACGCCGGGGCCGCAGAACCCGCACTGCAGGGAGGCGAGCGTCTCGAAGGTCTCCTGGATCGGGTGCAGGTGGTCGACCGTCGCGAGCCCCTCGATCGTCAGCACTTCGCGACCTTCCGCCTGGCTGGCCAGCATCAGGCAGGCGTTCACGGACATGCCGTCCACGATGACCGTGCAGGCCCCGCAGTCGCCCACGTCGCACCCGAGCTTCGCGCCCGTCAGGCTGAAGGACTCGCGCAGCAGCCTCAGCAGCGTGGTCTCGGGCGGGACGGATGCCGAGCGGACTTCGCCGTTCACCTTCATATTCACTTCGGTCATTTCAAGACTCCTTGGGACCGCCCCTGGGCGCGCTGGTACGCATTCTCCAGGGTGCGCCGCGTAAGCGTCGCGATGAGATCGCGGCGGTAATCGGCCGAAGCGCGGAAATCGCTGATCGGCCGCGCCTCGCCGGCGGCGATCCGGCCGGCCTCGCTCATCGCTTCGGGCGTGATCGGTTTTCCTTCCAGGTATGCCTCGGCCTTGGGCGCGCGAATCACGACCGGCGCCACGGCGCCGAGCGCGATGCGCGGCGCGACGAACGTGTTCTTTTTCGGCTCGACCCACAGGCTCGAGGCGACATTGACCAGCGCCAGCGCCTGACCCTTGCGCAGGCCGAACTTGAGAAAATCCGTCGGCTTGCCGATGTTTTCCTTCGGGATCACGATCTCGATGAGCAGCTCATCGGACTTCAGGATGGTCTTGCGCGGGCTGACAAAGAATTCGGTCAGTGGCATCTCGCGGCGGCCACCCGGGCCGGCCACGGTCACCCGTGCCTCGAGTGCGACGAGCGTGGGCCCGCTGTCCATCGAAGGCACGCAGGTCACCAGGTTGCCGCCCAGCGTGCCAAGGTTGCGCGTCTGCACTGCGCCGATCGTGTGTGCGGCGTCCGCGAGCGCCGGCAGACCCTCGCGGATGAGCGGCGAGCGCATGATGTCCGTATGCGTGGCGAGCGCGCCGATGCGCAGCCCGGCGGCGGTCATCGAGATGCCCTTCAGATCCTCGGCGCGGGTGATGTCGAGCACCACGTTCGGCGAATGCGGAGCATGCTTGAAATCCACGAGGATGTCGGTGCCGCCCGCCAGAATCTTGACCGACCCGCTGTGCTCGGCCAGCAGCGCGATAGCGTGATTCGCGTCGCGCGCCTCGACAATCTTGAACGCTCTCATCCCCCGACCATGCCTCCTGGAATTACAGGAATTGTAGATACCCGTAGTTATGTCATGGGCTCTTTTGCACCCTTCCCGGAGCCCCGGGTGCGCCACGGCGTATTGTGGCACTTCTTGGCCCCCCCGGCGGGCGTGCCACGGCGGAATTGAGCAAGAACGCTTCCACATGGTGCGCGGCTCAGCGCGGGGCTGCGCCACGCCGCTCGGCACGCGCCGCGCAATAGATTCCGACGAGCAGCAGCGCGAACCCCGCCAGCTCGAGTGGCGCCACGCGCTCGCCGAGGATCAGGAAAGCGAGGAGCGCGGCGCCGATCGGCTCGCCAAGGATTGCGATCGCGATAAACGCCGGAGAGAGATAGCGTAGCGCCCAGTTGAACGCGGTGTGGCCACAGAGCTGCGGGCCGACCGCAAGCGCGAGGAGTATCGCGTATGCCGTCGCCGCGAATCCGAGCATCGGGCCGCCGGTGATGAGCACTGCAAGGAGCAGCGCGCCGGCCGCGGCTCCGTAGACCAGCCAGATGTAGACGAGCAGCGAGAGGCGTCGTCGCAGGCTGCGGCCGATCAGGAGGTAGCCCGAGACCATGACCGACCCGATCAGGGCGAGCGTATTGCCGAGTGCGGGATTCGCTTCGCCGGAGTCGGCGGCACCGGCGGCGAAAATCGCGACGCCTCCTGCGAGCGCGAGGGCAATGCCCACGGCGAGCCCCGCCCCAGGGCGTTCGCGAAAGAGCAGCCACGAGGCGGCCGCGATCCAGATCGGATTCGTGGTCACGAGCACGGTGCTCGCCGCCACCGATGTGTAGGCGAGCGACGCGATCCACGTCGCAAAGTGAATCGCGAGAAATACACCGGCCAACGCGGCGAGGCCGATATCGCGCGGCGCGACCTTCGCGATCTCGTCGCGGGAGCGCACCAGCACCAGCGGCGTGAGGATCAGCGCCGCGAGTGTGAGCCGCCACGCCGCGAGCGACAGTGATGGAACGCCGAGTCCCTGCGCGAAGCGGATGAGTATCGACGCGCTGGAGACGACCAGCACGCCGGCGGCGAGGACGGCGTAGGGCAGCGCCGGGTGAAACGCGCCGACCGGCGCCGGTGGAGGCGTCTCCCCTGGCGCCGGGACGCGTGCAAACTTGTGCTTCGGTGCAGTCACGGGGCGCGCGGGGCAGTGGAGGCGAAATAGCTTATCATTCACATGCCTGCGGCCGGTTGCACGCGACACCGCTCCGCGTTTCCGGTTGATGCCAGCTGGAGCCTTTCTCGAGACGTGACTGCCCTCGCGAAGGAGGGGATATACAAGGGCAGGTGGGAAGGGAAGGGTCCCACCCCTTCCCTTGGCCCCTTGTTCCTCCGGGGAACTACAAGGGGGAATTCCCCCTTGCTCGTTCGACCGCTCTTGCAGGGAGAAGCACGGCTGCGATTTCGAGATGGCTTCTAGTATCGACGGACGACTCGTCGTCGCGATTTCCTCTCGGGCGCTGTTCGATCTCGAGGCGTCGAATCGCGTGTTCGAGGAACAGGGCGTCGCGGCCTACTTTCAATACCAGCGCGAACACGAGGACGAAGTTCTCACGCCGGGGATCGCGTTTCCCCTCGTGAAGAAGCTTCTGGCCCTGAATGTCCGGCAGCCCGAGCGGCCGCGCGTGGAGGTGATCCTGCTATCGCGAAACACCGCGGACACGGGTCTGCGAATCATGAATTCGATCGAACACTTCGGGCTCGAGATCACGCGCGCCGCGTTCACCGGCGGCGAGAGCACGTACCCGTACGTGCCGGCGTTCGATGCGCACCTCTTTCTCTCGGCGAATCCCGCCGACGTGCGGAAAGCGCTCGAAGCCGGTCATGCTGCGGCGACCATCCTGCCGTCAAATGTCGGCCAGAACCTGGTTGAAAGCGCCGAATTGCGCATCGCGTTCGACGGAGACGCGGTACTGTTCTCGGATGAAGCGGAGCGGGTTTACAAGTCCGAGGGTCTGGCGCGATTCACGGCGACCGAGGTCAGCGCGGCGCGGGAACCGCTCGCCGGAGGCCCCTTCAAGGAATTTCTCGCGGCGCTGCACCGCATCCAGTCGGAGTTCTCTCCGGACGGCTCTCCGATTCGGACCGCGCTCGTCACGGCCCGCAGTGCTCCCGCCCATGAGCGGGTCGTCCGCACCCTGCGGGCATGGGACATTCGCATCGACGAGGCGCTGTTCCTGGGCGGGCTGGACAAGGGCCGGTTTCTGAAGGCGTTCGGCGCGGACATTTTCTTCGACGACCAGCGCGGGCATTGCGACTCCGCGCGGGGTCACGTTGCCACCGGCCATGTGCCGTTCGGCATCGCCAACGAGTGAGTGATCACGGGGGAGAGCATGGGTAAACGGATCAAGTACATTTTCTGGGCGTTTGCCGCGCTCATTCTGGTCGTGGTAATCGTTGTCGCCTACGTCGCCGCAACGTTCGATCCCGAGAAGTACAAGCCGGAGATCGTCAAGCTGGTGAAGGAGAAGACTGGCCGGACGCTGACGATCGACGGAAAGATCGGGCTCACCTTTTTCCCGAAGCTCGGTGCCGCCGTCGATCGCCTCGCACTGTCCGAGCCGAACGGGAGCAAGGCATTCGCGCGTATCGGCGCGGCACGGGTCGCAGTGGCGCTCATTCCGCTCCTTTCGAAGCAGGTGATCGTCGACCGGGTGACGCTTTCCGATCTCAGCGTCGACCTCGTCCGCGGCAAGGACGGGCGGACGAACGTCGACGATCTCACCGGCGCGTCGGCGCAGAAGCCCGGAGAGCCCGGCAAGGCGACGGCGCCCGGCGCAGACGGGAAGGCGCCGGTGCTCGACATCGGCGGAATCGAGCTCCGGAACGCCAATGTCAGCTGGCGCGACGAGCAGAATGGGACCGCCGTCCGGGTGTCGAAGCTCGACCTCACAACCGGGCGCATCGCGAGCGGCGTGCCCGGCAAGCTGAGCTTCTCGGGTCGCATCGATGGCGCGCAGCCCAAGCTCGCGCTCGACGCGACGCTCTCCTCCGGCTACCGGATCGACTTCGAAACGCAGGCGGTGGCTTTGACGGGCCTCGATGCGAAGGTAAAGGGGGATGCGCCCGGACTCGCGGGTCTCGACGCTACGGTCAAGGGCGACCTCGCGATCGAGCCGAAGCGCCAGCGCGTCAATCTTTCCGGTGTCGAGATCAGCGCAAAGTCCAAGGAGGGTCTGGAGGCGCGTTTTTCAATCCCCAAGCTCGCGCTTGCTCCGGACGAGGCGCAAAGCCAGGCGATTGACGGCGTGCTCAAGCTCGCGCGTGGCGAGCAGGCGATCGATGTGAAGCTCGCGCTCGCCGCCGTCGAGGCGAAGGGCAAGCAGGTCGAGTTCGCGAGCTTCGCGGCCGATATGAACATCAAGCAAGGCGATCTTGCCGTGCAGGGCAAGCTCGCCACGCCCGTGTCCCTCAATCTCGCTGCGAGCGAGGCGCGGCTCGCAAAGATCGCCGGCGATTTCACCATATCGAGTCCGGATCTTGCGGCGAAGACCATAAAGATCGCGCTGTCGGGAAGCGCGGGCGTGAATTGGAACAAGCAGACGGTGCAGACCGATCTTGTCGCAAAGGTGGACGACAGCACCATCCAGGCGAAGGCGTCGGTCGCGAACTTCGCGGCGCCTGCGATCAGCTTCGACGTGGCGGCGGATCAACTGAATGTCGACCGGTATCTGCCGCCGAAGAAGGCCGGTGCCAAGCCGCCAGCCGGAGGCGGTGGCGCGGGTCAGGGTGGCGCAGGCGCGGATCCCAAAATCGATCTTTCCGCGCTCAAGACCCTGAATGCCAACGGCAGCCTCCGCATTGGCGCGCTTACGGTCAACAACATCAAGGCGCAGAACGTACAGGTCAAGCTGCGTGCGGCGGGCGGTCGCGTCGACGTCGATCCGATCGCGGCAAATCTCTACAAGGGCACCGTGGCGGGCAACGCGAGTGTCAACGCCAATTCGAACGCATTCGCAGTCAAGCAGCAGCTCCAGGGCGTCGAAATCGGGCCGCTGCTGCGCGACGTCGCCGACAAGGATCTCGTCGAGGGGCGCGGGACCGTGATGCTCGATGTGACCACCGCCGGAGCGACCGTGGGTGCTCTCAAGAAGGGCCTGAACGGGACGTCGAGCGTGAATCTCCGCGACGGTGCGATCAAGGGAGTCGACGTCGCGGGCACGCTCCGGAAGGCCCAGTCACTGCTGGGCTCGCAGAAGACCATGGAGGGGCAGGCGCAGGGGGACGCGAAGACCGACTTCAGCGAGCTTTCGGCCAGTTTCGTGATCAGGAACGGAGTCGCGCACAACGAGGATCTGCAGGGCAAGTCGCCGCTCCTGCGGCTCTCCGGCGCGGGCGACATCAACATCGGCGCCGATTCGATCGATTACACGTTAAAGGCGACGATCGTCGCGACATCGACCGGCCAGGGTGGCAAGGACGTGTCCGACGTGCGCGGCCTGACTGCGCCGGTGCGCGTCACCGGAACGTTCGACAACCTGAAATATCAGGTCGACGTCGGTGCACTCGCCGCCGATGCGGCCAAGAGTGCGGTCACACGCGAGATCGAGCGCCGCCTGGGTGGCGGGCAGCAGGGTTCGAGTGGCGGACAGCAGGGCTCGGGCGGCAGCATTGGGGACTCGCTGCGCGGCATATTCAAACGTAAATGAGCGAGTTCGCCCGTCGGGTGGTGCGCTGGCAGGGCCACGCCGGGCGCCGCGATCTGCCGTGGCAGGGAACGCGTGATCCTTACACGATCTGGGTATCGGAGATCATGCTCCAGCAGACCCAGGTCGCCACGGTGGTTCCGTTCTTCGCCCGATTCATGGCGCGATTTCCGGATATCGCGACTCTGGCGGCCGCCCCGCTGGATGACGTGATGCGTTTGTGGAGCGGGCTCGGCTACTACTCCCGGGCCCGGAATCTGCATCGCGCCGCGCAAATCGTCGCGACGGAGCACGAGGGGGTCTTCCCCGGGTCCCTTGCCGAGATCGAGCAATTGCCGGGTATCGGGCGGTCGACGGCGGCCGCAATCGCGGGTTTCGCCTTCGGCGCGCGCGCCGCGATTCTCGACGGGAACGTCAAGCGCCTGCTGGCGCGGCATTTTCTCGTGGAAGGATTTCCCGGTGACCGCGTGGTGGAAGGCGAACTGTGGTCGCTTGCCGAATCGCTGCTTCCAAAGCAGGCCGTGGCGCCGTACATCCAGGGGCTCATGGATCTCGGCGCGATGATCTGCACCAGCCGGCGTCCGGCCTGTTCGCGCTGCCCGGTGCACACGACTTGCGGCG
This sequence comes from Betaproteobacteria bacterium, assembly GCA_011391185.1. The sequence continues at coordinate 4,514 of JAABRB010000034.1, read as the reverse complement.
CGCGCGCGGCGGATCGCGTCGATGAGTTGCCCACGCCGCGGCCCCGTCGAAAGGTCCCGACCCGCGGCACGGTGATGGCGGTTCTGCGCCACGGGGGCGATGTGCTGCTCGAGAAACGACCCGCAAGCGGGGTATGGGGCGGGCTCTGGAGCCTCCCCGAGCTGGCGACCGACGCCGATCTGCCGGGCGCAGTGGGGCGGCGGTTCGGTTGCGATGTGCGGCGAATCGACCGGCTGGCGCCGATGCGCCACACTTTCACCCACTTCACGCTCGAGATTCAGCCCATGCTGATCGACGTCGATGCGCTTGTGCCTCGCGCGGCGGAGCCGGGAAGCATGTGGGTATCGCTCGATTCGGTTGCCACGGCTGCGCTCCCCGCGCCGGTCAAACGGCTGTTGGCGCGGCTCGCCGAATCAGTTTTCGGCGAGCAGGCCTCGTTGCTCCAGGAAGCGGTGCAGGATCTGTAGCCGCAATACGCTGTCGTCGAGCTCGAGCAGCCGCTGTTTGGCTGCCAGCGGCACCGGCAGAATCTCGGTGAGCCGGTATCCGACCCACGTCGCGTCGTTGAACTGGTGCGGCTCGGCAAACACGGCCGCGCCTTTGTCCACGACCACCATCTCCAGAAGGTTCGCGCAGACGGCAAACTCGGCCGGCAGCGTCCTGGCCGGCTCGGGCGTGATCATCTCGACGCTCGCGCGCACCAGCCCCTGCGCGGTGACTTCACTGTCGCGGATCCGGAAGCGCTGTCCGCCCAGGGTGCGCAGGCTGAGGACGCCGAGGTCCTGCATGTCCCAATCCCGGATGTGTGCGAGGCACCCGATGCTTTCGGGAACGGCCGCTTCGCCAACCTCCTGGCCCGAGCTGATCAGGCAGACACCGAACGGCTGCTGCGCCTTCATGCGCTCGCGTGTCATGTCCATGTAACGCGTCTCGAACACGCGCAACGGCAACAGGCCTCCGGGAAAGAGCACGGTGCCCAGCGGAAAGATGGGTATCGTGTCGGCGGCGCCGGACATCATTGACTCCTCTGCGTCGGGGTGGGTGGCAGCGTCATGCTTCCGCATCGCGCGCCAGCTGGCGATGGCGCACGAGCACCGGCGCGTCCGCGCGAAAGCGCCGCGCGAGCCGCTCGGCGAAGTAGACCGAGCGGTGCTGACCGCCGGTGCAGCCCAGCGCCACGGTGAGATAGGCACGGCTGTCGCGCTGGAAGGCCGGCAGCCAGCGGGCGATGTAGTCGCCGATGTCGCCCTCCATCCGCCCGACTTCGGGCAGGGCGTCCAGAAAGGTGATCACCTCGGCATCCAGGCCCGTGAGCGGACGCAGTCGCGTATCGTAGAAGGGATTCGGCAGGCAGCGCACGTCGAAGACCATGTCCGCGTCCAGCGGAATGCCCTGCTTGAATCCGAATGATTCGAAGAGCAGCGTCATCCCGGAACGGTCGATCTCGACGAGATCCTTGATCCAGCCGCGCAGCGTGTTCGCCGCGATGTCGCTCGTGTCGATGTGGTGGCCGAGCTCGCCGACGGGCGCCAGCAGCTCGCGCTCGTGCGAGATCGATTCGTCCAGCGTGAGCTTCGCCCCCGCGAGCGGGTGGCGGCGCCGGGTTTCCGAGAACCGCTTGATCAGGGTGTCGTTCTTCGCGTCCAGAAACAGCAGGCGCACGTCGATGCCGCGTTCCTTGAGCGCCTCGACCGAGCTCGGCAGTGCGTCGAGCGCCGGCCCGCTGCGGGCGTCCACGCTCACTGCGATCCGCTCGTAGCCCGCATTCTTCAGGAAGCTGACGGTCTCGCCGAGCAGCGTCGCCGGAAGGTTGTCGACGCAGTAATACGCGGCGTCCTCGAGCACGTTCAGCGCGACGCTCTTTCCAGACCCGGACAGCCCGCTGACGATGACCAGCAGCATCGAACTAGGTGCCCTTGTCGAGCTCCGCCTTTTGCCGCTGCACGAACTCGCCGGTGCTGTCGATGCCGCGCAGCTGGAGGATGTAATTCCGCACTGCCGCTTCGACCAGCACCGCCAGGTTCCGCCCTGCGGCCACGGGTATCACGACCTTGCGCACGGTCACGTCGAGAATTTCCTCCGCAAGCTCGTGCAGGGGAAGCCGCTCGATTTGCGGCGTCGACTGCGTCGGCTTGAGCAGGTGTACCAGCAGCCGCAGGTTCATCTTGGGACGCACCGCCGTCTCGCCGAAGATGGTACGCACGTTCAGCATGCCGAGCCCGCGCACCTCCAGAAAATCCTTGAGCATGGGAGGGCAGTGGCCTTCGAGCTGGGTGGTGCCGATGCGGAGAATCTCCACGACATCGTCGGCCACCAGTCCATGGCCCCGGCTGATCAATTCCAGCCCGAGTTCGCTCTTGCCCACCCCGGAATCGCCCGTGATCAGCACGCCGAGGCCGAGAACGTCCATGAATACGCCGTGCCGCTCGGTCGACTCCGCGAGCGTCCTGGCGAGATAGCGGCGCAGCTTGTCGATGAGGAATGCCGCGGGCAGCGGGCTCCGGAGGACGGCGATACCACGTGCTTCCGCGGACTCGAGGACGCCCGGGTGGCCGGGGACTCCGTCGGCCAGTATCAGCGCGGCGGGCGAGGGCGTGAAGCTGCGCTCGATTACGCGGCCGAGCCGTTCCGTCTCCAGCCCGGCGATGTGCGCTTCCTCATGCGGCCCGACGATCTGGATCCGGTTGGGATGGATCAGGTTGAGATGGCCGACGAACGCGGCCGACTCGCTCGGATCCTGGCGGATGAGCGCGCCACTACCCGCCTCGCCGCACACCCAGGTGAGCGACAGGCGCGTCCGGTTGTCGTCATACAGCTGCGCGACGGTTGTCTGCAACATGAGGTTGCCACGCAATGATGGCAAGGTGCAGCGCGCCGGGATCGCTGGCGCCCGCGAGCTGCTCGCGGAGCTCGCGGTCACTGAACATTTGCGCGAGCTCGGACAGGATCTGCAGGTGCTGCTCGGTCGCCTGCTCCGGAACGAGCAGGACGAACACCAGGGTGACCGGCTTCCCGTCCGGCGAGTCGAACGGAACCGGGTTCTTGAGCCGAATGAGCGCACCGACCGGGTCCTTGAGCCCCTTGATGCGGCCGTGCGGAATCGCCACGCCCTGGCCGAGTCCGGTCGAGCCCAGACGTTCCCTTGCGAACAGACTTTCGAAGACGAGACTGCGCGCGACGCCCTGATTGTTCTCGAACAACAATCCGACCTGCTCGAACATCCGCTTTTTGCTGCTCACCTCGAGGTCGAGGACGATGTTGGCGGGCGGGAGCAGCTTGGCAACGAGGTTCATTCCCTAGATCGACTCCTGACAGGCAATGGTCCGACGGTTGTCCCGACTCGGGACCGGTGTCATCACAATGAAACTGCCAATTATACCCCGCTGCCGTGGGGCGACAGTCCGGCCTGGACGGCGCAGGCGGAGCATCCGGGACGCGCGGTCAGAGCGACTTGCGCAGGTTGACCGGCGGGATCTGCAGGGACTCGCGATATTTCGCGATCGTGCGTCGCGCCACGACGATGCCCTGCTGGCCGAGGATATCGGAAATCTTGCTGTCGGAAAGCGGCTTGCGTCCGTCCTCTGCCGCGACGAACTGCTTGATCAGGGCGCGAATGGCCGTCGCCGAGCACGCGCCGCCCGTATCGGTGCCGACGTGGCTGCCAAAGAAGTACTTGAGCTCGAAGATTCCGCGCGGCGTCGCCATGAATTTCTGGGTGGTGACCCGCGAGACGGTGGACTCGTGGAGTCCGAGCGTATCCGCGATCTCGCGCAGCACCAGCGGCCGCATGGCCACCTCGCCGTGCTCGAAGAAATAGCGCTGCCGGTCGACGATCGCCTGCGACACCCGCTGGATCGTGTCGAAGCGCTGCTGGACGTTCTTGATCAGCCAGCGTGCCTCCTGGAGCTGCGAGGCAAGCTGGCCACCCGAGCTCCCTCGGTTTGCCTGCAGGATGTCGGCGTAGATGCGGTTGATGCGCAGCTTCGGCATGGCGGCCGGATTGAGGCTCGCGACCCAGACGTTCTTCACCTTGCGCAGGATCACGTCCGCGATCACGTACCGCGTATCGAGGGCGCCGAACGCCGAACCCGGGCGCGGGTTGAGGGACTGAATCAGCTTTTGCGCCGTTCTCAGGGCGGCCTCGTCGCACTGGAGCAGCTTGCGCAGGCGTGCGAAATCCCGTGCCGCGAGCAGCCCGAGGTTTCCCCGCACGATGCGCAGCGCGTGCTCCCTGCCCGGGGTGCCTTCGAGCAGCGCAAGGAGCTGCAGCTCCAGGCATTCCTCCGGGCTGCGTGCGCCGACACCGGTCGGGTCGAGGTTCTGCAGGTGCTTGAGCGCGATCGCAAGCTCCTCGAGCTCCACGCCCAGCTCGGTCGGAAACAGACCCACGATTTCCTCGAGCGGCTGGCTGAGATAGCCGGCCTCGTCGAGCGCTTCGACAAGGGCCGCGACGAGGCTGCGATCCCGGTCCGGCAGTGTCGTGAGGGAGAGTTGCTCCAGCAGATGCTCCCGCA
>JAABRB010000326.1 GCA_011391185.1 Betaproteobacteria bacterium | reverse complement strand
TGACGCCGACCCTGTCGCTGGGCGTGGCGCAGTTCAATCTCGCGTTTCCCGGGACCATCTCGGTGCGCGCAAGCACGCTGATGGCATTGATCGAGGATCTGGTGCTGTCGCTCGCGCACCAGGGCTTCGAGCGCTTCTACTTCGTGAACGGGCACGGCGGCAACATCGCCCCGGCACGCGCGGTGTTCCAGGACGTCTACGCGGGCTGGAGCCTGGGCGTGCGCAGCGGCGCCGCGCCGCGCTGCCGGCTGCGCAGCTGGTGGGAGTACCCGAAAGCCGACCGCATGCGGCGCGAGTTGTACGGTGCGGGCGAAGGCATGCATGCCACGCCGAGCGAGATCGCCATCACGCAGCACACCCTGCCGGCGTCGCGGCGCGATGCAGCGCCCGGCGCGCCCGCGGTCCTGGACCCCGCGTTTCTGCGCGATCACGGCGGCGACAATCACTGGGATGCGCAGACCCACCGCGCCGCGTTTCCCGATGGGCGTGTGGGATCGGACTCGGCGCTGGCGCGTCCCGAGCACGGCGCGGCGCTGCTCGAGGCGGCGATCGAAGACGCGATTGCCGACTACCAGGCGTTCAACGCCGAGCCATGATTCTCTACGCCGTCCCCCTGTCGAGCTACAGCGCCAAGGTGCGCATTGCGTTGATCGCCAAGGGCGTCGCATTCGAGGAGCGCGAGCCCCCGGGCGGCTACCGTTCCGAGGCGTATCGCGCGATCGTGCCCATGAGCATGCTGCCCGCGATCGACGACGCGGGTTTCGTGCTCTCGGAATCCGAGGCCATCAACGAATACCTCGAAGACCGGTTTCCGGAGCCGCCGCTCCTGCCGCACGCGCCGGCGGCGCGTGCGCGCGCGCGCTTTTTCTCCCGCTTCCACGACCTGTACCTCGAGCCGCCGGTGCGCGCCCTGTTCGCGCACGTCAGCCCCGTCCGGCGCGACGCGAACGCCGCCGGAGCGCGCATTGCCGATTTTCGCCGGCGCCTCGCGCAGCTCGCCGACATGGCGCAGCCCGCACCCTTTCTGGCGGGCGAGCACCTGAGCCTTGCCGATTGCGGGTATGCGGTGACCCTGCCGCTCGCGGGCATGCTGCTTGGCGCGCTCGGCGATGCACTCGTGCTGCCCACGCCGATCGAGCGCTGGCAGGCGGTTCTCTCCCAGCAACCTGCGGTGCACCGCGCGCTTGCCGACTGGTACCCTGCCACCGAGCGCTGGATTGCCGCGCGCCTCGCGGCAACCGCATGAATGGATCCGAAATGAACGACCGCAGCCGCTATAGCCCGCTCCTCCACCCGGACTGGGCGTACATCGAAAAAGTGTCGCTCGAGGAATTCACGCCTGCAGACTGGGACCTGCTCGACCGGCAGCGCGCGACCTACTACCCCGAGCAGCAGGCGCGCCAGGTGCTGCGCATGCTCGAGGTCTCGAAGGACGATCCGTCCTTCGGGTACATGGTGAACAACTACCGCCACAGCCTGCAGTCGGCGACCATGGCGCTGCGCGACGGGCTCTCCGAGGAGGACGTGGTGGTGTGCCTCCTGCACGATGTCGGATTCATCGTATGCCCGAGCATGCACGGCGCGCTCGCAGCGGAGCTGCTGGGCGCCTACATCTCGGATCGCAACTACTGGATGCTGCACCGGCACGCAGTGTTCCAGAACGTGCATTCGCCCGGACTCGCCCGCCTCGACCACAACGAGCGCGAGCGCTGGCGCGGCCACCCGCATTTCGAATGGGCGGCGACCTTCGTGGACAAATACGACCAGGCGGCGGCCGACCCGAACTACGAGTGCGCGCCGCTCGCGTCGTTCGAACCCATGGTGCAGCGCCTGTTCGCGCGCACGCCCCGACCCCGCTATCCCGAGGACTGAGCGATGACCGAGACTGATCGATGAGCGCCTGGATCCGGATGATTCCGGTGGGCGAAGCCACCGGCGTGCTCAAGCGCATGTACGAGAAGGTGATGTCCCCGCATCGCACGGTGGACAACGTCATGCGTGCTCACAGCCTGCGGCCGCACACCATGGAAGGCCACCTGGTATTGTACAAGAGCGTGCTCCACAATCCCGAGAACACGCTGCCTTTCTGGTTTCTCGAGATCGTGGCCTCGTATGTGAGCATGACCAACAATTGCACCTATAGCCTGACCCACCATTTCACCAACGCGCGGCGGCTGATCCGCGACCGGCAGCGCTCCGACGCGATCCGGGCGGCGCTCGAGGCGGCGCATCCCGAGCGCGTGTTCTCCGGAAAGGAGCTCGCGTTGCTCGATTACGCGCGCAAGCTCACCGCCGAGGTGGGCAGGATGGAAAAGTCCGACATCGACGCGCTGCGCACGGCCGGCTGCGACGACGGCGAGATCCTCGAAGTCAATCAGGTGTGCGCGTACTTCAACTACTCCAACCGCGTGCTCAACGGCCTGGGCGTGACGACCGAGGGCGACGTGATCGGGTACTACTCCGAGGACGCCGACGAGGGGGCGAAAGCATGAAGTATGCGACCGCAACGCAGTTAGACGTCGCCGCGATTCCGGTGATCGACGTGGCGCAACTCGCCGGCGGCGACCGTGAGGACGTCGCGCGCGTGGGTGCGGCGATGCGCGAAGCCGCCGAGCGCATTGGTTTCTTCTACGTCCGCAATCACGGCATCGACGCGACGCTGATTCGCGATACCGACGCCGTCGCGCGGCGCTTTTTCGCCCAACCGCTGGAAAGGAAGCTCGAGGTGAAGCCCGCCGACCGGCATCGCGGCTTTCTGCAGGTGGGGCAGGCGAAGATGTACGACCGGGCCAAGGCGGACCTCAAGGAGAGCTATATCTGGGGGGTGGACTTCGCCACGGACGACCCGGACTATGTCGCCGGCAATCGCATGATCGGACCGAACCGCTGGCCCGCGTTGCTGCCGGAGATGCGCCCCATCCTCAACGCCTACCTCGCGGCCGCCCACGGGTGCGCGCGCATGCTGTTGCGGGCGCTGGCGGCGAGCCTCGGCGCACCCGAGGATTATTTCATCCGCCGCTTCGACAAGCCGATTTCGCGCGGCTCGCTGGTCTACTACCCGCCGCAGGATCCTGATGCGGGCGAAGACCAGTTCGGCGTCGCGCCGCATACCGACTACGGCGTGATCACGCTGCTGCACCAGGACGATGTGGGTGGACTGCAAGTGGCCACGCGCAAGGGCGAATGGGTGACCGCGCACCCGATCCCGGGCACGCTGGTGATCAACTCCGGCGACCTGCTCGGGCGCTGGACCAACGACCGCTTCAAGTCCAATCCCCATCGGGTCGTGAACACTTCGGGCCGCGAGCGCCTGTCGATCGCCGTCTTTGCCGACCCGGACTTCGACACGCCGATCGAACCGGTGGTCCTCCCGGGCGAGACATCGAAGTACCCGCCGGTGACCTGCGGGGAGTACATTCTCGGGCGCTTCGACAAGGCCTTTGCGTACCGCAAGCAGGAATGAGCGGCGATCCGTCCCCATCCGGATCCTGCCGCCCGGACTGATTTTCCGGTATTCGGGCAACGATTCCCGTGTCGGAGCGGGAGAAATGGGTGCAGGAGCCGATCTGGCGCTATCCTATGGAGAATCAACGAAAATACACGCCCGGAATGACATCAAACGCCCGGATTCTGGCAGTCCTCTTTGCGGATGTGAGCGGCAGCACGTCCCTGTACGAGAAGCTCGGCGACCGTGCGGCGCTCGCCGCGGTCGAGTCGGCCATCGACATCATGAAACACTCGGTCGCGGCCTATCGGGGCAGCGTGGTCAAGACGATCGGCGACGAAGTCATGGCCGCTTTCCCCGACGGAGACGCGGCGCTGCAGGCGGCGAGCGACATGCAGACCCGCATCACGGCACTGCCGCCGTTCGGGGACGTGCAGCTCGCGATCCGCATCGGCTTCCAGGTCGGTGAGGTGCTCGAGGAGAACGGCGACTACTTCGGCGACGCCGTGAACACCGCGGCGCGCATGGCGGGGTTTGCGAAAGCCGGCCAGATCATCACCACGGGCGACGCGGTCGCGGGGCTTTCGGCAATGCTGCGTGAGAGCACGCGGAAGCTGGCGGCGCTTTCGGTGAAGGGCAAGCAGTCCGAAGTGGAGGTCTGCGAGGTGCTATGGCAGACGAGCGACGACCTGACGATGATGGCGTCGAACCGCGGTCCGGCCAAGGTCGAATCGGTCCTGCGCCTGATGCACGGCGTCCGGACGCTGGTGATGGACGACAAGCTCCCCAACGTGCAGATCGGCCGTGACGCGACCCACGACATTTCGATTACGGACAAGATGGCGTCGCGCCTGCACGGTCGTATCGAGCGACGCTCGGACCGGTTCTACTACGTCGACCTGAGCACCAACGGCACCTATGTGACGCTCGAGGACGACATGGAAACGGTCGTGCGCCGCG
>JAABRB010000325.1 GCA_011391185.1 Betaproteobacteria bacterium | reverse complement strand
AACGCTGCAAGCCCTGCGTTTGCCGTCGCGCCGCACACGTACTCGAAGGAAGGTTTCTCGCCCGCCATGCCGATCACGTTCACGATCACGCCACTGCCGCGGTTCTTCATGTGTCCGAGCATCGCGCGGGTCATGTTGACATAGCCGAAAAGCTTGAGGTCCCAGGCGTGGCGCCAACCCGCCTCGTCGATGTCGAGCAGCGAGCCGCCGGGGATGTCGCCCGCGTTGTTCACCAGGATGTCGGCGGCGCTGCACGCCTCGGCGATTTTCTGCACGGCCGCGCTGTCGCGGAGGTCAGCAGGATGGATGTCGACGTTCACCGAATGCTCGAAACGCACCTGCTTGCGCGCGGCTTCGAGCCGCCCCGCGTCGCGCGAGACGAGATGCACGTTGCAGCCTTCGGCCGCAAAGCTCATGGCGCAGGCGAGCCCGATGCCTTTCGAGCCCCCGGTGATGAGAACGGTCTTGCCCTTCAGTCCGAGATCCATATGACCCTCCCTGTCATTTCTGTTCGAAACCGAGGATACCGCGTGCGACCGAGCGCGGATCGCGCCGCTCCCAGCGCCCGGCGTCCACTGCGGCGAGGAACTCCGCGACCGCCGCATTGAATGCATCCGGCTCCTCGACGTTGATCGCGTGCCCGGAGCGCGGAAGCACGATGAGCCCCGCGCGCGAAATGTTCCGCTTGAGAAGAACGGCGGCTTCGAGGCATGGGTCATCCTCGTCGCCGGTCATCACGAGCGTGGGCACATCCAGCCGTCGCATGGGCTCGACGAGCTGGTAGAGCAGCGGCCGGCGCATCTGCACACCGCGCAGCGTGCGGACCACGCCCTCGAGCGGCCGGTTCGCAAACGCCTCGGACGCTGCCTGCCAGCCGCGCGGATCCTTGTTGCGAAAACGGATTCGCGTCGGGCCCTCGGCGTACTTCATGGCCGCGGCGGCGCCCTCGGTCTCGAAGCGTTGCGCGGCCGCACCGCACTCTGCCCGGAAACTCTCCGCGTCTCCCGGCTGCGCGCCGTAACCGCACCCCGCAACGACGAGCGACCGGGCGCGGTCCGGATACGTCAATCCCACGTGCAGCGTGGCGAAGCCGCCCATCGACAGCCCGACCACGTGCGCGCGGTCGACGCGCAGGTGGTCGAGCACCGCGATCACGTCGTCGCGGGCGCGTTCCTGTGAATAGCTTGCGGCGTTGTCGGGAACGTCCGAGGGCACGTACCCCCGGGCGTTGTAGGCCACGCAGCGGTAGCGCCGCGAGAAAAACCGCATCTGCGGTTCCCAGCTCTGGTGGTCGCCGGCAAGCTCGTGCACGAAAACGACGGGAGCGCCGGCGCCGGCTTCCTCGTAGTAGAGCCGGACGCCATCGCTCGCGGTCGCGTGGGGCATGGATTCCTCCGTGTGGCGAGGTGCGAAGCGTACCGCGAAGCGGGGACCGCCGGGTTCCGATTGCCGCCCCGCGTGTTGCAGCGCTAGACTGCCGCGATCAGGAATGCCCGTAATCGTTCCGGAGGAGGTGCGTAATGAGAAAGGTTGCGATGCTCGCCACCGCCGCGTGCATGATGCTCGCAGCAGGGACCGAACGTGCCGCCGCCCAGACCACGTTCGATGCGGTCAAGGCGAAGGGCTATGTGCAATGCGGCGTCAACGTCGGCCTCGCGGGGTTCTCGCAGCCCGATTCGAGGGGCGAATGGAAGGGAATCGACGTCGACATGTGCCGGGCAGTCGCCGCGGCGATGTTCGGCGACGCGACCAAGGTGCGGTACACGCCGCTCACGGCGCAGCAGCGCTTCACCGCGCTCCAGTCGGGGGAGATCGACGTCCTTTCGCGCAACACGACCTGGACGGCGACGCGCGACTCGAGCCTCGGGCTCAATTTCGCGGGTGTGATCTATTACGACGGCCAGGGCTTCATGGTGCCCAGGAAACTCAACGTGAAGAGCGCCCGGCAATTGAACGGCGCCACCGTGTGCGTGCAGCCGGGCACCACAACCGAGCTCAACCTCGCGGACTACTTCCGTGCGAACAAGATGACGTTCAAACCGGTCGTCATCGAAAAGCTCGAGGAGGTGTTGAACGCGTACTTCGCCGGGCGCTGTGACGTCTACACGACCGACGTGTCGGGACTGGTGGCGGTGCGGGCCTCGCGCGCGCCGAGGCCCGAGGATCACGTCATTCTGCCCGAGGTGATTTCGAAGGAGCCGCTCGGGCCGGCAGTTCGGCACGGCGACGACAAGTGGCTCGACGTCGTCAAATGGACGCTCTTCGCAATGCTCGAAGCCGAGGAGCTGGAACTCTCGTCCAAGAGCATCGAGCAGAATGCGGCCAGCCCCAACCCTTCGATCCAGCGCTTCGTCGGCGCGACGGGTGACGTCGGCAAGATGTTCGGACTCGACAACCGTTGGGCATACAACGTCGTCAAGCAGGTGGGCAACTACGGCGAGATCTTCGATGCCAACCTGAAACCGCTGGGATTCGAGCGCGGGATCAACAACCTCTGGACGAAAGGCGGCCTGATGTACGCGCCGCCGATTCGCTAGCACGCCGCACGGAAACCGCGGTCGAAGCCCGATAATCCCGACCGATAGGGGATTGCGCCCGGCGCCAGCGCAGGCAGCCCGGTGACGATCCTGGTTCCTGACGGGAGACGGGATGAGGCTTTCGACCGGTGATTCGAAGCTGCGGGCAATCGCATACCAGGCGGTGGCGATCGTCGCAACGATTCTGCTCGGCTGGTTCCTCATCCGGAACACGATCGCGAATCTCGATGCGCGGCACATCGCGAGCGGCTTCGGGTTCCTCGCGCGAGAGGCCGGTTTCGAGATCGGCGAGACCTCGTACATCCCGTACGGCGCAGCCGACACTTATCTTCGCGCACTCACCGTCGGCCTGGCGAACACGTTTCGCGTCTCGCTGGTCGGCATCGTGGCCGCGACCGTGCTCGGCACGGTCATCGGCCTTGCGCGGCTGTCGCGCAACTGGCTGTTGGCCAAACTTTCTGCCGCGTACGTCGAGTTCGTGCGCAACGTGCCGCTCCTGGTGCAGCTCTTTCTCTGGTACGCCATCCTCACGGAGAGCCTGCCTGGACCGCGCGAGGCGCTCGAGCCGCTGCCGGGCGTGTACCTGGCGAACCGCGGCATCCATTTCCCGGTGCCTGCCTGGGACACGTCGCATTTCCGGATGAGCGTGCCGCGGCTCGAGGGCTTCAATTTCGCCGGCGGCGGCGTGCTCACGCCGGAATTCGCCGCACTCACGCTCGGACTCATCCTCTACACCGCGGCGTTCATCGCCGAGATCGTGCGTGCCGGCGTGCTCGCCATTCCTCGCGGCCAGTTCGAGGCCGCGTACGCGCTCGGACTGCGCCGCGGGCAGGCCATGCGGCGGGTGGTGCTGCCGCAGGCGCTGCGCGTGATCGTTCCGCCGCTGACCAGCCAGTACCTCAATGTCGCCAAGAACAGCTCGCTCGCCGTGGCGATCGGGTATCCCGACCTGGTCTCGATCGCGAACACCACGATGAACCAGACGGGCCAGGCAATCGAGGGCATCGCGATCATCATGGCGGTGTACCTCACGATCTCGCTCTCCATCTCGGTGTTCATGAACTGGTACAACGCGCGCATCGCGCTCAAGGGACGGCAGTGAACGATTCGAGTATGCGAGCACCCGCGATTTCGATTAAGGCAACGAGTGTGCCGGGCGAACCCCGGTCGCACGAACAAGGGGGAATTCCCCCTTGTATATCCCCTCCTTCGCGGTCGCGGAGTTCTTTTCCAGCATGACGAACGCCCTCATCCTGCGCTGGCTGCGGGCGAACCTCTTCTCGAGCTGGCCGAATGCGCTGCTGACGATCGCGGCACTGTGGCTGCTGTGGCGCCTGGTGCCGCCGTTCATCGACTGGGCGTTCCTCGACGCGATCTGGCAGGCGCCAGACTCGAAGGCCTGTCGCGCGGCGGCGGGCGCGGGCGCGTGCTGGGCGTTCATCGCCGAGAAGCACCGCTTCATCCTGTTCGGCACGTATCCGTTCGAGCAGCATTGGCGGCCGGCGGCTGCGTGCGTGATCCTGGTCGCGCTCTGGGTCGCGAGCGCGCTGCGTCGATTCTGGAATTGGCGGCTCGTACCGCTCTGGACCGTGGGCCTCGGCACGGTCGGCGTGCTGATGTGGGGCGGCGCGCTCGGCCTGCCCTACGTGGAAGACGAACGCTGGGGCGGTCTCATTCTGACGCTGCTCTTGACGACTTTCGGCCTTGCAGTCGCGTTTCCGCTGTCGATCCTGCTCGCGCTCGGCAGGCGCTCCGACATGCCCGTGATCCGAGGGCTGTGCGTCGGGTACATCGAGCTCGTCCGGGGCGTGCCGCTCATTTCGCTCCTCTTCATGGCCTCGGTGATGCTGCCGCTCTTTCTTCCGGAAGGCG
>JAABRB010000324.1 GCA_011391185.1 Betaproteobacteria bacterium | reverse complement strand
CAACAGCCTGGCGGCCGGCGCCGGCTTGGAGCGCATCACATACCGCCCGCCCGCTGCGGTAAGCAGGTAGGTCGGGTTCGACTGGCCGCCGCGAAACTGTTCCACGGCCAGCTCGCCGGAAAAGCCGTCGACCTGCCCGCGCAGGTACTCGGCAAGCGCCGCAGTGTCGAAGCGCTGCCGCTCGGCGACCGGCATCGTGCCGACGAACTGATCGCTCATGAGAGGGGCGGACGAAATGGACGGACGGGTAATCGCGGCATCCTAGCATGCACCGTATCGGGGGCGCGCCCAGCAACGGAATGATAAGCTGCACGCTCGCCGCGCGATGCGGTCTGAATGCGGTCTGAATGCGGTCTCAATGCGGTCTGAATGCGGTCGGTCGGCGCAAGGCGTGCGAATGCCTGCAGTGTTTCGCGATACGGATTTCGGGTGGCTTCAATGAACGAGACCAAGAAACTTGGCGATGCCGTCGCAGCCTCCGGCACGGCGATCATGGACGCCATCGTGACCTATTTGCCAAGCATCCTCGGCGCGGTGGTCCTGCTGCTCGCCGGATGGGTGGTTGCCCGCCTGCTGCGTGCAATCACCGTGCGCTCGGTGCTGCTTCTCGATACGTTGCTCTCCCGAGTGACCAAGACCGCCGGCGTCGAGCGGCTGCGCATGGCGCGCTCCTCGATCATGCTCGGCGCGATCGTCTACTGGATCGTGCTGCTCTTCTTCGTCACCGCGGCCACCCACGTTCTCGGCTTGCAGAGCTTCACGCAATGGCTGGCGCGACTGCTCGACTATCTCCCGACGCTTGCCGCCGGCGTGCTGATCGTCGTGGCGGGCTATGTCCTCTCGCGATTCCTCGCCGATCTCGTCCAGGCGACCGCGACCCGCCTCGCGCCGCCACAGCGCAATGCGCTGGCGCGCGTCGCTCAGGGCGTGGTGCTCGTCACGGCGGTGCTGGTCGGCGCCGACCAGATCGGCATCCAGGTCACGTTCATCGCGATCCTCGTCGGCGCGATCGTGGCGGCGGCAGTCGGGGGCGTGACGATCGCGGTGAGCCTCGGCGCCCGCGACTATGTCTCGAACCTCATCGGGGCGCACTACCTGCGGCAGGCATTCGAGGTCGGCCAGCGGATCCGGGTCGCCGGCCACGAGGGGCGCATTCTCGAAGTGACGGTGACTTCGGTGATCCTGGAGACCGACGACGGACGGGTCGCGCTGCCCGGGCGCATCTATCACGAGCAGCCCATCGTGCTGATCGCACGCAACGCCCATGGCTGACGCCGAGGACCTCACCCACACCTTTCTCGACGCACATCCGGTCGAAGCGGCACGCGAGCTTGCGACGCTCCCGGCGACGGATGCCGCGGCGCTGTTCGAGCGGGTGCCGCCACGGCTCGGCGGACCGGTGCTGGCCGCAATGCTGCCGCCGACGGCGGCCCGTGTCCTCGGCGCTCTTGATAACGACCACGCGATGGCGCTCCTCGCATCGGTGGGCGTTCAGCCCGCCGTCGCAGTGCTGCGGCATATTCAGGAACCGCGCCGGGCACGACTGATCGAAGGGCTGTCGACCACGGTCGCGGTTGCGTCACGATTGCTGCTCGGCTATCCGGAGGACTCGGTCGGCGCATGGACCGACCCGGACATCATCGCATTGCCGCCCGACACGACGGTCGGCGACGCGGTCGCGCGGGTCCGGATCGGAACCACCGACGTTGCGCGCGTCTACGTGATCGGACCCGGGGAGCGCCTCCTCGGCTCGGTCGATATCGCCACGCTGCTGCGCGCGCAGGAGAGCGCGCAGATCGGTTCGGTGATCGTCGAGCCGCCGGCGGTCCTCGCGGCGGTTGCGCCGCTCGCCGGCGCAGCGACGCATCGGGGCTGGGAGCAGGCGGTGTCCCTGCCGGTTGTGGAGCGCGGCGACCGGCTCGTCGGCGTGCTGCGCCGTGCGACCCTCGTGCGCGCGCTGACTCGCAGCACGCGCAGCATCCGCGAAACAAGCTCGGAGACACTCCCCGGATTACTGGCGCGCAACTACTGGGACGCGCTCTCGGGCCTGGTCGCCGCAACCGTCACGCAGCTGCCGCCGGCGCCGCCGATCGAGGGAGCCGCCGATGACCACTGAGGCGCTCCCGGCAGTCGCAGCGCTCAACCGGCGCTTCCTGATCGACTATCCGCACGAAGCCGCCCGCCGGCTCGAAGCGATGTCCCCTGCGGATGCCGCAATGCTGCTGGCGGCGCAGCCCGTGCACGCGGCGGTGCGCACCTGGCAGGCGCTCGGTTCGGACGCTGCGCGCGCCGTGCTCGAGGAAGTCCCGGAAGCACTCGCGAAACAGCTGCTCACCGACGCGGAGCCGATCGCGAGCGCGGCAGTGCTCGCCCAGATCGACCAGGAGGATCGCGACGCCCGGCTGCGCTCGCTGGATGCGCAGATCGCGCAGGAGTTGCGCCAGCTGCTCGAGTATTCCGACGACTCGGCGGGACGGCTGATGGACCCGCGCGTCACGCCGCTGCGTACCGGACTGACGGTGGCCGAGGCGCTCGCGCGGCTGCGCACGGTCAAGCGCCGGGGCATGCGCGAGCTCTTCGTGGTGGACGACGAAGGCCGGCTCACGGGGCGCGTCGAGATCCAGGACCTCGCGGTCGCCGAGGAAACCCAGCCGCTGCGTGAAATCACACGCGGCCTGATCGCCGTGGTGCAGGACCTCGACCCGCGCGAGGATGTCGTGAACATCCTTCAGCAGCAGCCCATCACGGAGCTGCCGGTGATCACCAGCGAGGGCCGGTTTGTCGGCGTCATTCGCCAGGCCGCGCTGGTGTCCGCGATCGAGCAGGAGACCAGCCTCGATATCCAGACGATGGTCGGCGCCAGTCGCGACGAGCGGGCGCTCTCCAGCCCGTTCTTCGCAGTGGTGAAGCGACTGCCCTGGCTGCAGATCAACCTGCTCACCGCCTTCCTCGCCGCGGCGGTCGTGGGACTTTTCGAGGGCACGATCGCCAAGTTCACGGCCCTGGCGGTGCTGCTGCCGGTGGTCGCTGGACAGTCGGGAAACGCCGGCGCCCAGGCCCTCGCCGTGACCATGCGCGGCCTGCTCCTGCGCGAGATCAGTCTGCGCCAGTGGCCGAAGGTGGTCCTGAAAGAGGCGGCAGTCGGGCTGGCCAACGGACTCGCGATCGCCCTGACGACCGCGCTCGGCGTCTATTTCTGGAGCCGCTCGATGGGCCTCGTGTGGGTCATCTCGAGCGCGATGGTGATCTCGATGATCATTGCGGGCATTGCGGGAGCGCTCGTGCCGATCATGCTGCGCCGCTTCGGGCAGGATCCGGCGCAGTCCTCGTCGATCGTGTTGACCACGGTCACCGACGTGGCCGGTTTCTTTTCCTTCCTGGGAATCGCCACGCTGCTGTCGGGCCTGCTCGAACAGACCGCCTGACTCGGGCGAAGAGCGGGACGCGCAAAGTGTTTCCCCTCCTTTTCAAGGTGGGGTGCCCGCGAAGCGGGCGGGGTGGTTGGAACTTCGATCAAGTGCGTTACACCACCCCGTCGCCTTCGGCGCCACCCCTCCTCAGAGAGGGGAAAAAATTCTGCACCGCGTCAGGTGGTGCAAAAGATGATGATGTTCTCGTAGAGCAGCAGCAGGTCCGTGCGCCGGTAGCCTGCTGCTGCCACACCGAGCACGAGGGCGCCTACAGCGGAGAGCGTGATCCACAGTGCGAGGCGCTGGCGTCGGGTCATGTGGCGGCGACCTCGCGAAGGCGCGCGATCGGCCGTTCCTTGATCGGCAGGTTGAGCAGCGTCGCCACCACCGATAGGCCGATGCAGATCGCCCAGACCATATCGTAACTGCCGGTGCGGTCGAAGAGATAGCCGCCGAGCCATCCGCCCAGGAACGCGCCGACCTGGTGAAAGAGGAAGGCGACGCCCCCGATCATGGCCATGTTGCGCACGCCGAACACGGTCGCCACGACGCCGTTCGTGAGCGGGACCGTCGACAGCCAGAGGAAGCCCATCGCGATGCCGAAAACATAGGCCGATGCCGCGGTGATCGGCACCAGGAATGCAAAGAGCGCGATGACGACACCACGCGCGGCATAGATCCCCGCGAGCAGCCACGGCTTCGGAAACCGCCCGCCGAGGTAGCCCGCAAGGAGCGAGCCGGCAATGTTGAAGAGCCCGACGAGGGCGAGCACGATCATTCCGGTCTCGGGCGACATGCCGCGGTCGACGAGAAACGCGGGCAGGTGCAGCCCGATGAAGACCACCTGGAATCCGCACACGAAATAGCCGAACGAGAGTAAGCGAAAGCCGTTATGCCGATAGGCTTCACCAAAGGCCGCACGCACCGAGACGTCGGTCGGCTGGCGGGCGACGACTTGCTTCTCGCTCAGGGGCGCCGCGAGCGGCACCATCAGCGCGGCGATGGCGGCGATCG
>JAABRB010000323.1 GCA_011391185.1 Betaproteobacteria bacterium | reverse complement strand
GCATGTGCGGCAGCGCCTCGATGAGCACGCGGGCCGCGGCGTGGGCGTCGGCGGGGATATCGGTCTTGCTCATGGTTTCGATTCTTGGTTTCGGTTCTTGGCTCGATTCAGGCCGGCGCGTTGTTCTAGCCGATCGGGGAGCGCTCGGAAAGAACGCGCAGGATGGCGGCGCGCAGCTCGGGAATCCCGGCGCCGTCGTGCGAGGAAGTAGGGTAAACCAGCGGAAAGGCCGCCGGCCGCTTGGCGATCGCCGCCGTGGTCTCGGCCAGGCGATTCTCGAGCTCTAGCTTGGTCAATTCGTCGGCCTTGGTCAGAACGATGGCGTAGCTCGCCGCGGCGCGATCCAGCGCGTCGAGCACCTCGGCGTCGTTGGGCTTGAGGCCATGGCGCGCGTCGATCAGCACGAGAACGCGGGCGAGGTTGGCGCGGCCGACGAGATAATCGCGCACCAGCCCGGTCCAGGCTTCGATCTTTTCCTTCGGCGCCTTGGCGAAGCCGTAGCCGGGCAAGTCCGCGAGCACGAGATTGCGCTGGCCGGCGAAGAAATTGATCTCGCGGGTGCGGCCGGGCGTGCGCGAGACGCGCGCCAGCGCGGTCCGGTTGGTGAGCGCGTTGATCAGGCTCGACTTGCCCACGTTCGAGCGTCCGGCGAAAGCGATCTCGATGCCCTGCATCGGCGGCAGCGACACAGCCGAACCGGCGCCGGCGACGAAACGCCATTCGCCAGCGAACAGCTTGCGGGCGGATTCCAATTGCGCGGAGGTGAAGTCGGTATGCATGCGCGCGACTTCTAGCGCGTCATGGCCGGGCTTGTCCCGGCCATCGGGCTCAGGTCGAAGGCTTCTTCTTCAGTCCGAGCGTTTCCTTCAAATTGTCCCACAACTCGATCTTGGCCCCGTTGCGGCGCATGATGTAGGACTGCTGCAACACGGAGAGCGTGTTGTTCCAGGCCCAATAGATCACCAGGCCGGCCGAGAAGCTCGCCAGCATGAAGGTGAAGATCAGCGGCATCCAGTCGAAGATCATCTTCTGGGTCGGATCGGGCGGCGAGGGGTTCAGCTTCATCTGAACCCACATCGTGACGCCCATGACCAGCGGCCAGATGCCGATGTGCAGGAACTGGCCGAGCACCGGGATGAGCGTCGGATCGAACGGAATCAATCCGAACAGATTGAACAGATTGGTCGGGTCGGGCGCCGAGAGATCCTTGATCCAGAGGATGAAGGGCGCCTGACGCAGGTCGATCGAGACGAACAGCACCTTGTAGAGCGCGAAGAAGACCGGGATCTGGACCAGGATCGGAAGACAGCCGGCCAGCGGATTGATCTTCTCCTGTTTATAGAGCTCCATCAGCGCCTGCTGCTGCTTCACCTTGTCGTCGGCGAGGCGGGCGCGGATCTGCTCCATCTGCGGCTGCACCTTCTTCATCTTCGCCATCGACGCATAGGACTTGTTGGCGAGGGGGAGGAAGACGATCTTGATGATCAGGGTCACGAGCAGGATCGCGAACCCGAAATTCCCGGTGAGCTTGTAGAAATAGTCGAGCGCCTGGAACATCGGCTTGGTGATGAAGTAGAACCAGCCCCAGTCGATCAGCAGATCGAAGCGCTTGACGCCGAGCTTGGTCTCATAGCGATCGATGATGTCGAGTTCCTTGGCGCCGGCGAACAGATGACTCTGCGCCGAAAGTTTCGCGCCCGGCGCGACGGTCGCCTGATCGGCGAGGAAGTCGGCCTGGTAGGTCTTCAGGTTCCCGAGCGCGGTGAAGGAGAAGCGCGCCTGCAGATTGGTCTTCTGGTTCGGGATCAGCGTCGCCGCCCAATATTTGTCGGTGATGCCGAGCCAGCCGCCCTCGGATTTGACGGTCTGCGGCGTCTTCTTCTCGATGTCGGTATAGACGATCTCGTGGAGCTTGCCGTCGCCGAGCACGCCGACCAGACCTTCGTGCAGGATGTAATAGCCGAGCGTCACAGGCGTGCCGTGGCGCGACACCAGCCCGTAATTGAACAGCGTGACCGGGTTCGCTGTCTTGTTCTCGATCTCGTCGGAAACCGTGAACATGTAGTCGCGGTCGACGGCGATGGTGCGGATGAAGACCAGGCCTTCGCCGTTGTCCCAGGAGAGCTTGATCGGCCGGTCGGGTACGAGCGGGCTAGGCGTGGCGGCGGACCAGAGTGTGTCGGGTCCCGGCAACTTCGAGGTCGCGCCCGGCGCGCCGACCCAGCCGAACTCGGCATAGAACGGATGCGGGCCGCCCGAGGGCGACAACAGCACGATGTTCGGGCTCTTCGGATCGACGGTCTCGCGATACTGCGTCAGTGACACGTCGTCGATGCGCGCGCCGCGGAGCGAGATCGAACCGCGCATGCGCGGGGTCTCGACCGCGATGCGTGGCGAGGCGGCGAGCGCGGCCTCGCGCGTCGTGATCATGGTCACGGTCGTCGGCGCGCCGGGCGCCGGTTGCGCGACGGTTCCAGGACGCGGCGGCTGGCCCGGCACAGGCGCTGCGCCCGGTGTCGCTGCCGGCTGGCCGGGAGCCGGCGCGGGCTGGGCAGGCGTCTGTTGCTGGGTGCGCTGGGCAGCCTCGCGCTGCTTCTCCATTTGCGGGATGCCGACGAAATACTGCCAGGCGACCAGCACGATCACCGACAAGAGGATCGCCAGGATCGTGTTCTTGTTGTCATTCATGGGCGTCTCCGTCGCGGTAGCGGCGGACCGGGCGATGCAGGCGGGTCATTGCGTTTTCGAGATCGGCGACCAGCGCGGCGAACGGCGCGCGGAGGGCGGGACGGCGGGCGACGAGCACGTAATCGTATCCTTTGTGTCCCGCCGAGTTCATCACCTCGCTTGCGGCCGCGCGCAGACGGCGGCGGATGCGGTTGCGCTCCACCGAGGAGCCGGTCTTCTTCGTCACCGTGAACCCGATCCGGGGTGCGGCGCTGTCCTTGCGGTCGCGCGCCTGGGCCAGAAACGCGGGCATCGATGCGCGCGCGCCCTTGGCGGCGGCAAGGAAATCCGCGCGACGCTTCATGCGATCCATGACGGAATAAGTCCGCGCTCCAGGCGCTTCACGCCGAGAGGCGCTTGCGGCCGTGGCGGCGGCGCGCGGCGATCACTTTGCGGCCGCCTGCGGTGGCCATGCGGGCGCGGAAACCGTGCCGGCGTTTGCGGACGAGTCTGCTCGGTTGATACGTCCGTTTCACTTTAAATCTCCGCGTCTCGTGCCGAAGGAAGCTGCGGGCGCATCGTGCCGGCGCGCACCGTACGGATCGCCCCCATCCGCTTGTGCGCAAAAGAGAAAATGCCGCAGCGGGTGGGGTCGGCGGGGCTTATAGGGGCCGCCCCCAGCCAAGTCAATCGAAGCAGCGCCACAACAGCGCCGTGCAATGAACGTAGGGAGAGCGAATCGGTAATCAAGCCAGCGATTTATGGCGGGCCGCAAGTTCGACATGGATCGGTGCGTGATATGGTTCGGCTGATTTAAGGCTTCGGTCGAGGCGACGATGCAACGGATGGCAGCGGAACCCGCCCCGCATGAGACCGCGCGCAAGCCGCGCCTGCTCGCGCGCGTCGGCCTTTCGGGCAAGCTTCTGCTGTTCACGATTTTATTCGTGACGATGGCGGGCGTATTGATTTACGTGCCGTCGGTCTCGAACTACCGCCTGATGTGGCTGTCCGACCGGCTGGCGGCTGGGCGAACCGCCGCACTCGTGCTCGGTGCCGCGCCCGACGGCGCGATCTCCCAGGAGCTTACGCGACAATTGCTGGAGAGCGTCGGCGCCAAGGCGATCGCGCTCAAGGCCGGCGAGACGAGGCGGCTGTTCACCATCTCCGACATGCCGCTCAAGGTCAGCCACGAGATCGACGTACGAAGCGTATCGATGCCGAATGCGATTTATGATGCGTTCGAGACCATGCTGTGCGCCGACGATGATATTCTTCGCGTCATCGGCCCGGCGCCCGTGGGCGGCGAATTCCTGGAAATCGTCATCGACGAAGCGCCACTGCGCAATGCGATGTTGAAGTACTCGTACAATATTCTCCTGATTTCGCTGGTGCTGTGCGCGATCACCGGGGCGTTCATCTACGCGACGCTGTTGTGGCTGTTCGTGCGGCCGATGCGGCGCCTGACCGCCAGCATGGTCGCGTTCGGCGAAAAGCCGGAGGATGCAACGCGCATCATCGTGCCGTCCACGCGCGCCGACGAGGTCGGCATCGCCGAGCGGGAGCTGGCGACCATGCAGCTGGATCTATCGCAAACCTTGCAGCAGAAGAACCATCTGGCCGCGCTCGGGCTTGCGGTCTCCAAGATCAACCACGACCTGCGCAATCTCCTCACCTCCGTCCAGTTGCTCACGGACCGGATGGTGGGCCTTGCCGACCCGACGGTGCAGCGGCTGGCGCCCAGGCTGATGGCCGCGCTCGACCGCGCGATCGCCTATT
>JAABRB010000322.1 GCA_011391185.1 Betaproteobacteria bacterium | reverse complement strand
AGGACGAGCAGCGCGCGGAACAGCCCGAGCACTCCCGACATCCGGGCGAGTCGTCCCTCCAGCATGAGTTCGCGCTCCTCGTCCGTGGTGAAGACATTGAAATACAGCCAGTCGCGAATGTTTCGACGAATCTCCTCGCGATTCGCGCCCGGCTGGATGCGCACGAGCACCGCGTTGACCGTATCGCTCGCGCCCGCGACGAGCGGCAGGAGGCGCGCCGCCTGCTCGGACGAGTAGCCGGCGCGCTCGAGTCGCAGGAGGTTTGCGGCGCGGGCGGCGTGCAGCGCCTGGTTATCCTGCTGGAACTGCACGTCCTGCGCGTCCGGGAGCGAAAGATACACAAGGGGATTTCCGCCCGAGTCGACGGCGAATTGCGTGACGCCGACCACCGTGTACTCGTGCGTCCCCAGTCGCACCTTTGCCTCCAGCTCGAGGCCGAGCTTCGCGTCGGCGACCATCTCGTAATGCGCCGCTCGGATCGTGCGCCCGCGCACGATCCGGCCCGGGCCACCCAGCCCGCCGAACACGTCGTAGCCGAGGATCGTGAACTGCTGATTCGCGCCGCCGATCTCGCGCTGCGCGGCGTACGCGACGAACGGGCTGGCGGCGGCGACACCCGGTGTCGCGGCGACACTCTTGTAGGCGTCGGCAGGAATGCGCGACGACTCGTTGAACGGACCGCCCCGGCCGCGTTCCACGGCCCAGAGATCGGTCGCGGTATTCTCGATGAGCCATACGCCGTCTGCGATATTGCCCTGGTAGATCCCGTTCATCACCAGGACGATCGACAGGAGCAGCCCCACGCCGACGATCGTCGCCACGAACTTGCCGACGTGCCGCCGAATATCCTTGACAGCGAGATCCATGACTCAACGAGGGTTTGACAGTGCGTAATCCGCCACGGTGTCGTCGCGCCGTTCAGCTGGCGGCCCGCACGCGCATCCCGGGCTTGATGCCTTGCGGCTTGGCGACGACGTGCTCTCCCGCCGCGACGCCGCTTCTCACGACGACCTGCTTGCCGTCGCTGGCCCCGGTCTGCACGGTCTGACTCACCGCGCGCCCGTCACGCACCACGAGCACGGTCTGCCCGCCCTTTGCGTTCACCAGCGCGCTGACCGGCACGACGACGCCGCGCTCCTCGCCCGCCCGGATGCTGACTTGCGCCTCCTGGTCGATTGCGAAGCGCGCGAGCGGCGCATCGAACGCGACATCCACCTCCAGCTCGCGCGTCGCCGCGTCTGCCTGATGCGCGATCCGGGCGACCTTGCCCGCGACCTCTTCGCCAGTTCTCAGGCGGATCTGCGCCGGCAGCCCTGGCGCGAGCCGGCCGACCACCGACTCATCGATGCGCGCCGTCACCCAGACCGTCGCGGGATCGACGAGCTTGAAGATGGCGGTTCCCGGCACGACCGTGGCGCCAACCTCGATCAGGCGCTGGATCACGATACCGTCCATGGGGGCGACGATCCGCGTATGGGAGAGCACGGTCTCGGCGTAGCGCGACTCCTGCTCGACGCCGCGCCCCTCGCTGCGGCGCGCGGCGAGCACCGCCTCGGCATTGGCCACGCCCGCGTCGGCGGAGCGCAGGGCCGCGACGGAGCTGTCCAGTGCCGAACGCGCGATGTACCCGACCTTGAAGAGTTCCTGGTCGCGGCGGTGCTTCGCGCCGGCGAGCTCGAGATCCGCGCGTGCCTTCGCGACTGCCGCCTCGGCGGCCTCGATGTTGCGCCGGACGGTTTCCTGCGACTGGCCGGCGGCGGAGCGCTTGGCCGCGAGTTCGCGGTCGTCGAGCGTGGCGAGCAGCTGCCCCTTCTTCACCGCGCCGCCCTGGTCGGCGTGCAGCTCGACGACCGTGGCGGTGATTCGGGCGCTCAGCGTCACCGGGACGCGTGCCTGAACGGTTCCGGGCCCTGTCACAAGTACGGGCACCGTCCCCTCGGTCGTGGCCGCCGTCTCGACCGCGACGCCGCGCAGGAAGATCCAGTACGCCGCCGCAAGGGCAAGCGCGATGGCCGTGATCGCCGCCCCGATGATCCGCACGCCTCTCATTCAGTCATTCTCCATTGCGGTGGCCGGCATGGTAATGCACCGCGCCAAAGCCGCCGCGTGTTTCCCCTCCTCTCCGAGGAGGGGTGCCGCCCACGAAGGGTGTGGGGCCCCTTCGTCCCCACCTAGCGGCGGGGTGGTGAGCAGCGCTGATCGAAGGCTTCAACCACCCCGGCTGCTTCGCAGCCACCCCTCCTTGAAAAGGAGGGGAAAAATCCAAAACCCTTTCCCGCTCGAACACTCTATCCCGCGCCCTGAAGCTGCGACACGTCCCCGGCAGGCGCGACGCCTTCGCGCCCGCGCCAGTAGGCCGCATAGTAAAGCACCGGGATCACCACCAGTGTGAGCAGCGTCGACACCAGGATCCCGAAAATGAGCGATACCGCGAGCCCGTTGAAGATCGGGTCGTCGAGGATGAAGAACGCGCCGAGCATCGCTGCAAGCCCCGTGAGCACGATGGGCTTCGCGCGCGTCGCCGCCGCGTCGACGACCGCTCGTGCGAACTCGACACCCTCCTCGACCTGCAGGTTGATGAAGTCCACCAGCAGGATCGAGTTCCGCACGATGATCCCGGCGAGCGCGATCATTCCGATCATCGAGGTCGCGGTGAACTGTGCGCCGAGCAGTGCATGGCCCGGCATCACGCCGATGATGGTGAGCGGGATGGGCGCCATGATGATGAGCGGCACCTTGTAGGACGAGAACTGCGCCACCACCAGCAGGTAGATGAGGATCAGACCCACCGCGTACGCGATGCCCATGTCGCGGAAGGTCTCGTAGGTGACCTGCCACTCGCCGTCCCACTTGATGGCATACCCCGCATACGGATCCTCGGGCTGCGTGATGAAGCGCTCGCTCAAGCCCTCGCCCTGCGGCACGGCAAGCCGCTGCACGGCGCCGCGCATGGCGAACATGCCGTAGAGCGGGCTGTCGAGGCTCCCCGTCATGTCGCCCACCACGTAGGCGACCGGCAGCAGATTCTTGTGATAGATCGTCTTCTCGCGCTGGGCCGGGATGGCGGTCACGAGCTCCGAGAGCGGCACGAGCGTGCCATCTGCCGCCTTCACCCTGAGCTTGAGCAGCGTGTCGGCGCGCGACAGGCTCTCGGGCGGCAGCGCGAGCTTCACGGGAATCTCGTACTTGGCCGAGCCCGTGTGAAGCGGTGTCACCTCGTCACCGGCGAGCGCCGCGCGCAGGGTATAGACGATGTCGCGTTGCGCCACGCCCATGAGCGCCGCCTTGCGCTGATCCACGCGGAAGTGCAGCTTCGGCGCTTCCTCCTCGACGCTCGAATCGACGTCCACGATGTCCGGCGTCGCGGCGAACAGCTTGCGCAGGCGCTGCGCGGTCTCGAGCTGCCCACCGTAGTCGGGTCCGTACACCTCGGCCACGATCGGCGAGAGCACCGGCGGCCCGGGCGGCACCTCGACCACTTTGACCGTCGCGCCGTATTTCCGGGCGATCGCGACGAGCTTCGGCCGCGCGGCGAGCGCGATGTCGTGGCTCTTGCGTTTGCGCTGGTCCTTGTGCGCCAGGTTCACCTGGATGTCACCGAGCTCGGGCGAGGCGCGCAGATAGTACTGGCGCACCAGGCCGTTGAAATTGATCGGTGCGGCGGTGCCCGCGTAGACCTGGTAATCGGTCACCTCCGGGATCGTGGCGAGGTAGATGCCCATTTCCCCGAGCACGCGCGAAGTCTCCTCGACGGGCGTGCCCACCGGCATGTCGACCACGACCTGGAACTCCGATTTGTTGTCGAAAGGCAGCATCTTGAGCACGACGAGCTGCACCCCGGCGAGCGAAACCGCCGCGAGTATCGCGACCATGATCCCGCCGAACAGCCACCACCGCGCCTTGCGGCCCCGCTCGCGCCGCAGGAACGGCGTCATCATCCGACGGAAAAAATCGCGCAGGCGCACGCCCAGCCGGCCCCCGCCGTGCGCAGTGTGTGCGTGCCGGTGCAGCAGCTTCGCCGCAAGCCAGGGCGTGACGACGAACGCGATCGCGAGCGAGATCAGCATCCCGATGCTCGCGTTGATCGGGATCGGGCTCATGTAGGGGCCCATCAAACCGGTCACGAACGCCATCGGCAGGAGCGCCGCGATCACCGTGAAGGTCGCGAGAATGGTCGGACCGCCGACCTCGTCGACCGCATTCGGGATGAGCCCCGTGAGAGGCTGGTCCGGGTAGAGTGCCTGGTGACGGTGGATGTTCTCCACCACGACGATCGCGTCGTCCACGAGGATGCCGATCGAGAAGATCAGCGCGAAGAGCGACACGCGGTTCAGCGTGAACCCCCAGGCCCAGGAGGCGAAGAGCGTTGCCGCAAGCGTGAGCAGCACCGCGACGCCGACGATGATCGCCTCGCGGCGGCCGAGCGCCGCCCAGACGAGCGCG
>JAABRB010000321.1 GCA_011391185.1 Betaproteobacteria bacterium | reverse complement strand
CGACACCGCAAGCATCGCGAGCGAGAGTGCGTCCTGGCGGACGGCGAGGATGACCGATGCGGCGACGACGCCAAGTAGCAGTGCGAACGCGACCGCCGGCGGCATGAGCGCGTAGAGCCGGAGTGCCGCGAAGACCGTCAGATACAGGACGCCGATGCCGCCGCCCTGCAACGCGAGCGCATAGCCGGCCCGTTTGCCGCGCAGGCGCCAGCCGATCGCGAGCATCACGATCGCGCCCGCGGCAATGCCGGCAAGCCGCAGCTCGACCGGGAAACGGAAATTCTCGGTCGCGTACTTGACGAGGAACGCGACGCCGAAAAAGAGGATCACGACGCCGAGCCGCACGAGCGTGTTGCCGCCGAACAGCCAGCGCCACCACGCCGGCTGGCCGGGTGACGCGGCCCGCGGCGGCGAAGGGGGGCCGCTCGCCGTCGCCGTGGCGCTCGACGACATGGCCGCCCGCGCCGGTTGCGCGCGCGCAACGGGTACCGGAATCGGTGGCGGTTCCGGCGCGTGCGCAGGCACGGCCGCGGCCGGCGACGCGAACTCCGCCGCGCGGGTGGCGGCGACCGGCTCTGACGCCGCGGGACCCGTCTCGCCCGGGTGATCCGCATCGGGCATCGGCGGCAGCTCGGCGATGCCCAGCCGTTTCTCGATCACTTCGAGCCGCAGGTGAATGTGCCGGAGCGAACGAAAGATGTGATCGATGCGCGGATCGGGGACGGCAGCGTGCGATGGGGATCCGAACCGGGCAGGCTTCGCGCCGTCACCCCACACCGACCGCGCGATGATCCCGGCGATGATCCCGAGTATCGCGCCGCCGAGCGCGCCCGCCCAGCCATTGACGAGTGCGCCAATGACCAATCCCG
Source organism: Betaproteobacteria bacterium (assembly GCA_011391185.1). The sequence continues at coordinate 3,577 of JAABRB010000321.1, read as the reverse complement.
CAATTGCGCCGAGGAACCACATCGTGAGCTACCCTTCCATTCGCTATTTCATGTCGCCACGCAGTGCGAGAACCTCGGCCCGCAAACCCTCCGGCGTGACGGCGGCGGGGGCCCAGGGCGCCGACGCGACCAGCGCGATCCTGGAGAAGGGCCGCAGCACGGAGGACCAGGCCATCGCCCGTCCGCCCTTGCGGCTGAAGAAGCTTCCCCACAGGCCGCGCAGCGCCATCGGCACCACCGGCACGGGCGTCTTCTCGACGATCCGGGATATCCCAACACGAAAGGCGGCGAGTTCCCCGGTGTCGGTGATGCGGCCTTCGGGGAAGATGCCGACGAGATCGCCCGACTCGAGCGCCCGCGCAATCTCATCATAGGCACGCTCGAGGGTCTCCGGGCTCTCCTTCGCCGAGGCGATCGGAATGGCGCCGCTGGTGCGAAAGATGAAGCTCAGCACCGGCGTCCGGAAGATCTGGTGGTCCATGACGAACCGGATCGGCCGGCGGCACGCGGCCATGATCACCACCGCGTCGACGAAGCTCACATGATTGCAGACCACCACTGCCGGACCCTCCTCCGGAATGTTCTCGAGGCCGGATTTCTCGAGGCGGTACACCGAGTGCACGAGCAGCCACGCCAGGAACCGCATCAGGAACTCGGGCACCAGCGTGTAGATGAAAATCGCCACCGCCGCGTTCAGCACCGCGGTGAGCAGGAAGAGCTGGGGCACGGTCACGCCGAGCTGCAGGAAGAGCGCGGCCACCAGCGCCGCGGCCACCATGAACACGGCGTTGAGGACATTGTTCGCGGCGATGACCCGCGACTGGTGCTGTTTTTCCGCGCGGATCTGAATCAGGGCGTAGAGCGGCACGATGAAGAACCCGCTGAAAATCCCGATCATCAGAAGGTCGAGCAGCACGCGCAGGCTGCCGGCTTGCGCGACGAACTCGCGCGCACCCGCCGGCGTGCCGCCGATGCCTGCCGGGCCGGCAAAAGCCAGATCCAGCGCGAAAACAGTGAGCCCGATCGACCCGAACGGCACGAGTCCGATCTCGACCTTGTGCCCCGACATCCGCTCGCACAGCAGCGAGCCGGCACCGATCCCGATGGACAGCACGGCAAGCAGCAGCGTGGCGACGTGCTCGTTCCCGCCGAGAGTGTCCCGGGCATAGGCCGGGAACTGCGACAGCAGCATGAATCCGAAAAACCAGAACCACGACACACCGAGGATCGACAGGAACACCGTGCGGTTGGTACGCGCGAACGCGAAGAGCGCCCACGTTTCGGTGAGCGGATTCCAGCCGACGCGGAGATCGGGGTCGGCCGAGGGGACCGCGGGAATGAACCGGCAGGCGACGTAGCCCGACACCGCGATGGCGATGATGGCCGCCGGGACGACGGTTGTCCCGTCGCCGCGCGCGATCAGCACCCCGCCGGCGATCGTGCCGGCGAGGATCGCGATCGACGTGCCGGTCTCGACGAGCCCGTTGCCGCCCACGAGCTCGTCCTCCCTGAGGGTGCGCGGCAGGATCGAGTACTTGACCGGTCCGAAAAACGCCGCGTGCAGGCCGAAGAGAAACAGGGTCACGAGCAGCAGCGGGACGCTGCGGTGCGCGAACCCGATCGCGCCAAGTGCGGCGATGGCGATTTCGAGCAGCTTCACGGCTCGGATGACGCGCGCCTTGTCGTACTTGTCGGCCAGTTGCCCTGCGGTCGCCGAGAAGAGAAAAAACGGCAGGATGAAAAGCGCCCCCGCCAGATTGACCAGCACGTCGGTCCGCAACCCGCCCGTCTGTGTCACCTGGAACGCGATCAGGATGACGAGCGCGTTCTTGAACACGTTGTCGTTGAACGCGCCGAGGAACTGGGTCGCGAAGAACGGCCCGAACCGCCGCTCGGCGAGCAGTCTGAACTGGCTACGGTCCGCCATCGTTCCTCTCCGCCCCGTCAGGCGTTCTCGCGCACGTAGTCGGCGACCGCCATGAGGGCCGACTCGAGCCGCGCGCGATTGACCCAGAAATAGACTTCGCGGCCGCGCTTCTCGCTCAGCAGCACGCCCGCCTCGCGCAGAACCTTCAGATGATACGAGATGGCGGGCCTGCTCAGGGCGGAGGCCGATGCGATCTCGCTCACGTTCAGCCGCTCGTCCTTCTCGAACATGAGCAGGATCCGCTGGCGGTGGCTGTCGCCCAGCGCGACGAACACCTTCGCGACGGCACTCCAGGCGCGCGGGATGCTGCGGGAGTAGCTGTGGGCCAAGGGAACTCCGCGACTCGCAAACAGGTCGAAATGTTTCGACATTTCGACGCACTTTGTCAACGGTCGCGCCCCCGGACCGTGAAATAAGCCACGTCCGGGCCGGGGCCCGAAGGCGGTTTCCGGGGATCAGCCCGTGCGCCGCGCGAAGAATGGCCGGGTCTCGAACATCTGCGCCGCCAGGCGTTTGCCGCCCGAGCGAAGCTGGCGCTTCAGCGCGAAGTCGAAAAGCAGCGGGTTGTGCTCGCGTACGCGCTTGAGTACGTCCGCGACGGACGGACTGATGAACCCGTCCGCGGCAAGCCCGTCAAGCGTGATGAGCGGCATCACGCCCGGCAAGGGATAGTCCGATCCGTTCAGCAGGCGCGGATGCCATTCGGTCCGCTCGACGATCGCCCGCAGGATCGCGGCGGAGCGGTTGCGCTGCGTGACCGCCGAGATGTCCGCATAGAGCCGCCCCGCGTACCGCGGCTCGCCCATCATGCGCGCGAAAAGATCGAAACTCGCCGTCAGCGGGCCATTCGCACCCCGGTCGAGATCGCGATCCTCGCCGAGCGAAGCGCAGTGCGCGATCACCACGCGCACGCCGTGGTCCAGCGCGCGACGCAGGCGCAGCGGATTGCCGAGCGCCTGCAGCTCACCCACATCCACCGCCGCTTCGTGGCCGGCATGCGAGATGAGCGGCACGTCGAGACGCGCAAGCGCCGCGTAGAAGCGGTCGCAGCGCGGCGCGACCGGATCGATTCCCATCGCCGGGGGCAGCCACTTCACCGCGCGAGCGCCGTCGCGCACCGCCTCCTCGAGGCGCGCGACGCAATCGGAGCGGTAGGGATGGATCGACGCCACCCACTCGAAGTAGCGCGGATGGCGGCGCGCCATCTCGGCGGCATAGCGATTCGGCACGTAGACCATCGTGCGTTCGGGAACTTCGCGCCCCGCGGCATCGACATACGCCTCGAACGCGAAGAGCATGAGCTTGAATCCGGGCCGCATGCCGTCGATGAGGTTGTGCATGCGCTCGACGTAGGCCTGGTCCACGCGCTCGCCTGCCTCGTGCACGCAACCCGCGTTGAGATAGAACAGCGTCTGGGCAAGAAGCACCGGGCTGAGCGGGCTCGTCATCCGCGGGTTGAGGACGATGCCGCTGTCCGAGTCGCCGGTGCCGATGAGATGGGCGTGACTGTCCCAGACCTGGGACGGATCGATGCCGTCCCAGGCAGCGACGATCACTTCATGATTGGCGAGCGTGCGCGGGAGGATCGCGCGGCAGGGGTTGGTGAAGCCCTGCTCGGGCCACCATCGCCGTGCGGCAAGCCCGATGCCG
>JAABRB010000320.1 GCA_011391185.1 Betaproteobacteria bacterium | reverse complement strand
CGACTCGCCGAGAAAGACCGCGTCGGCATGCGCCTGCGCCAAATCCGCGGCAGAAATCGGTGAGAGTGACACATGCGCCGCGGCGAGCGCCGGTGCGTCGTTGATGCCATCGCCGACCATGAGCACCTTGCGGCCCTCGGCCTTCAGCGCCTTGAGCGCCACGATCTTTTCCGCCGGCTTCAAGCCGCCGCGCCAGACCTGGACTCCCGCCGCCTGGGCCAAAGGACCTACGGCATCCGGCAGGTCGCCCGAGAGGATCTGGACGTCGAGCCCGCGCGCCCGCAGGCCGACGATGACGGCTGCAGCATCGGGCCGCAAAGTCTGGCTGACCCGTAGGACGGCCAGATCGCCGCCATGTCGGAACACAATGCAGGACTCGCCGCTGCCAAACGCAATATCTGAGGCCAATTCGAATTTGCAGAATGCGGCGCTCCCAAGCCGCGCCTCGACGCTGTCGATGATTGCGCGCACACCCTGCCCTGGCTCTTCAATTGTGTTCTCATAGGGCTGCCGTTCTGTAGCTTCGCGCGCGACCGCCATCGCCAAAGGATGTCGGCTCGCCAGCGCGAGCCGCGCCGCACGCTCCAAGAGAGCGGGCGCGATCTCGTCCCGGTTGGATACGCGCGGCTTGGGCAAGGTCAGCGTACCGGTCTTGTCGAAGACTACGGTGTCGATCTCGGCCAGACGTTCGAGCGCGTCGCCGCGCTGCACCAGCACGCCGGCGCGGTACAGCGAGCCGACGGCCACCGCCTGCACCGCCGGCACGGCGAGCGCCAGCGCGCACGGACAAGTGATGATGAGCACGGTGATCGCGGTGACGATCGAATCGTGCAACCCGGCGCCGGCCATGAGCCAGCCCGCCGCGGTCAAGGCCGCGGTGACGTGCACGAGCGGCGCATAGAGCTGGGCGGCGCGGTCGGCTAGGCGCACATAGCGCGACTTCACCTCGGCGGCGGCGGCAAGCAGACGCTCGACCTCGTCCATGAGCGTATTTTGCCCTGCGGCCGTGACGCGGACGACGAGAGCGCCGTCGAAATTCAAACTGCCGCAATAGACCTGCGCCTCGGCGGCCACGGCCCGGCGCGCGGTCTCGCCGGTGATCAGGCTCTCGTCGACCTGCGAGCTCCCGGAGACGACGACGCCATCCGCCGGCACCCGCTCGCCGGCATGCACGAGGACACGATCGCCGGGCGCGAGCGTCTCAGCCGGCACCGCGACGAGTTCTCCGTTCTCCAGCCGATGCGCGACCTCGGCCTTGAGCGCTGCAAGATTGCCTGCGGCCGCACGGGTCTTGCGGCGCATGGCATGATCGAGATAGCGCCCGGCAAGCAGGAAGAAGAGAAGCATCAAGGCGGAATCGAAGTAGGCGTGCTCGGCATGGCGTGCGGTCTCGAACACCGACATGGCCAGCGCGAGAACCACGCCGAGCGAAATCGGCACATCCATATTGAGGCTGCGCACGCGCAACGCCTTGAGTGCGCTCTGGAAAAAGGGCTGGCCGGCATAGGCCGCCGCCGGCAGCGCGATCAGCGCCGAGAGCCAGTGGAAGAAGTCGCGCGTCTCCGGCGTGATGTCGGTCGCGTTGCCGGACCAGACCGATACCGAAAGCAGCATCACGTTCATCAAGGCGAAACCCGCGACGCCGAGGCAGCGCAAGAGCCAGCGCGCGTGGCGTGCTTCCTCTTCCTCCGCGGGCCGCGCGAATGGATAGGCGCGATAGCCGAGCGCATCGAGGCGATCGAGCACCGCGGCGGGATCGAGTGCCCCTTCAATCCAGTTCACGGTAAGCCGGCGGGTGGTGAAGTTGAGGCGCGCCTCCCGCACGCCGGGAATCGCCTTGACCGTGGATTCGACCTTGCGGATGCAGCCGGCGCAATGAACGCCTTCGACCGCAAGGCTGATCCGCGGCGCCCCGGAGCGATCTCGGGTGACGAAACGGGAAAGATCGAGCGCTTCGGCCATCTGGACCTCGATCAGCGAAGCTGGACGCGGCTCTTGGAACGGAACAGGCGCGCGCGATCCTTGGCAAATTCGATCACGAGATCCCATTGGCCGGAGTGCCCGCCGGCGATTCCCCGATAGACGCCGGGCACATCTTCGCGCAGGGGCACGACCTGGTCGCGCCGTCGATCGGTCGGGTGGACCAGCATCGCCGACACCTCGAAGCCGGCGAGCGGGCGTGCGGCGGAATCGAGCGCCGCGATTTCGATCAAGGCATCCTCCCCGCGCGGCAGAATTCTCGCATCCACCTTCCAATTTCGCGCGTCCTGTGCCCTCGCATCCGCAGCCTCTCGCGAGAACGCCAGTCCGGCCTTGTAGGAGCTCTCCACTTCCAGGCCGCCGAACGTGGTGAGCGCGAACCGCACCATGACCAAGTTCACCACGACCACCACGGTGAAGAACGCGACCATCGCCGCGAGCACCGTCCATCCGGTGATCGGCCGCGGCTTCGACATAGGCAACGTGCGGTTCGGCATGGTCACGTTCCTATGGTCCGCGGAAATGATCGTGCGCTTCGGCGCTTTCGCCGCTCGCCGTGTCGGTCACGCGGATCACGATCGGGATCGAAGCGTGCGCCGGTAGCGGCTGATGCGTCGTCACGAGCAGACGCAACTCCAGCGTCTGGTCGGGCCCGACCTCGAAGCGAGGCTTGCCGGCCGCGTCCATCGTCGCGCCGACGACGCCGACCTCGGCGCGATCGAGCCCCTCGATCGCGAGCTGGAACTGGCGCCGTTCCAGTTCCTTGTTGAGCACGCGCACGGTGTAGCCGTTGCGGATGGCGCCGTCGGTAAGGCGCACGAAGATGGGGTTCCGGTCGTGGATCACGTTGACGCCGACCTCGTGCCGCGTGGCCAGCGTCCCCAGCATCAGGACGCCCACGGCGGCGATCAGCACCGAATACAGGATGGTGCGCGGGCGAACGACGTTGAAGACTTCCGGCTTGCCCTCCATGCGCCGGAGCACGTTGAGATCATTGTCATAACTGATGAGGCCGGTGGGCCGGCTTAGTTTCTGCATCACGGTGGTGCAGGCATCGATGCAGAGGCCGCACTGGATGCAGGCGAGCTGCGAGCCGTTGCGGATATCGACGCCGGTGGGGCAGACGGCGACGCACTGCGAGCAGTCGATGCAATCTCCCGCCGGCTCGCCCTTCGCGCGCAAGGCCACGCTCTTCTTATACGAAACGCGCGGCTCGCCGCGGTCGTAGCGGTACGTGACGTTGAGCGCCTGCTCGTCGGTGAGCGCCGCCTGAATGCGCGGCCAGGGGCACAAATAGATGCAGACTTGCTCGCGCATGTGGCCCGCGAGCGAGTAGGTGGTGAAGGTGAGCGTCGCGATCGCGATCCATGCGACGGCGGGCGCCTGAAAGGTGGCGAGCTCCCGCACCAAGGTGGGGGCGTCGGCGAAATAGAGCACCCAGGCGCCGCCGGTCCACCAGGCGATGACCAGCCAGACCATGTGCTTCGCGGCCTTGCGCATCGCCTTGTCGAAGGTCCACGGCCCTTCGTCGAGCAGAATGCGCTCGCGACGGTCGCCTTCGATCCAGCGCTCGACCAGAAGATAGAGGTCGGTCCAGACGGTCTGCGGGCAGAGATAGCCGCACCAGACCCGGCCGGCGACGGCATTCATCAAGAAAAGGGCCAAGGCCGCCAAAACGAGAAGCCCGGTGAAATAATAGACTTCCTGCGGCCAGATCTCGATAAGGAAAAAATAAAAGCGCCCCGACGGGAAATCGATCAGCACCGCTTGGCTCGGAGCATTGGGACCGCGGTCCCAGCGGACGAAGGGCAATAAGTAGTAGATCCCGAGCGTTGCGAGCAGCACGGCCCACTTGATGGTGCGGAAGCGGCCGGCCACGTGCTGCGGATAGACCTTCTTATGCGGCACATAGAGCGGCTCTTCGTCAAATGGAACCGCAGCCGTCTCATGCTCTTTCAGGATCACCCGTGGGTTCATCTAGGTCTGCGCGCTGGATCGCCGGCGCGGAAATCGCGCGCCGGAACTGCTCCGCTAGCGCCCTCCTCCGAGCGAATAGACATAGGCCGCGAGCGCCTTGATGGTGACCTCGTCAAGACGGCCGACCCAGGCCGGCATGATCGCGCCGCGTCCGTTCATGATGCCCTCGATGATGGTCGCCTTGTCGGAGCCATAGAGCCAGATCGAATCGGTGAGGTTCGAAGCGCCGATGTCGCGCTTGCCCTTGGCGTCCACCCCATGACAGATGGCGCAGTTGTCTGTGAACACCTTGGCGCCGAGCGCGAGATCGGCTTTGGAGTCGACCGGCAAGCCGGTCAGCGACCGCACATAGTCCGCGACCGCATCGATCTCCGGATACTTCAGGAGCCCGTCGCGTCCGAACGCTGGCATCGGCGCGCCCAAGCGAGCCCTTTCGTCACCGGACCGGACGCCGTGGCGGATCGTTTGCGCAATCTCCTCGAGCGATCCTCCCCAGATCCATTCATCGTCGACCAGGCTCGGATAACCCTTGCTGCCGCCGGCGCCGGGGCCGTG
>JAABRB010000319.1 GCA_011391185.1 Betaproteobacteria bacterium | reverse complement strand
AGTTCGCGAGCATGCCGGTCCTTACGGTGCTCGCACTCCTCGCCTGGGCAGGCGCATGGGCGCTCGCCGGAAGACTGTTCTCGGGCGCGAGCCGCTTCGCCGCGCATGTGACTGTCGGTGCCCTTGCCGTGATCGGCGTCTTCGTTGCAGTGGAGCAGTCGGACTACCTCGCGTTCGCGCTGTCGTTCCCTGGCGCGCAGTACCTGGCGCTTGCCGCAGTGTGGGCGATCCTCGCCTGGGCGCTCTGGCGTCACCTCACGCTCGCGCTCCGCAATGCCGGACGCGGCGCGCGACTCGCGACGGTCACGGTGGCGAGCGCGGGCATCGGTCTATTCGTGCTCTACGCGCATCTCGAGCAAGTAGACGACCTGAATCGGATGGCGTTCTCGACCGCCATCAAGCCGCCCGCCGTGCGCTTAGTCGAGGGGAGCGAGGCGGCGGAGTTCTTTCAGGAGGCGGAGACACTCAAGCGCGAGCTGGCGAGCGTGAGCGGTCGGTGACGTGAAATCTCCCGACCGGGCTGGCCGTACAGGCGAGGAAGGCATGGATCGCCCCGGCGTGCACATCGAAATATCCTCATCGCTGCCTCCTCCTCGCATCGGCCAGCTCCCGCACGAGCGCCGCCGGCGGCACCGCCTCGACACCGTCACCCAAGGGGAAGCGCTCGTCGCCCGGGTAGACGACGAAGCGACGCCCGGGTCTCAAGTCGGCACACGCCTCGTGGAAGCCACGCGTCGCCGCGGGGGCGATGCTCCGCTTGACTTCCACCGCCCACCGTCCGCCGCGCGGCAGCTCGAGCAGCAGATCGATCTCGGCGCCACCGCTCGTGCGGTAGTAGTGCGCGGCCGTTCCCTCCGGCGCCACCGCGAGCAGACTCTCGATCACGAAGCCCTCCCAGCTCGCGCCCACGACCGGGTGCGCCAGCAGCCCTTCCAGGTCTTCGATACCGAGCAGCGCATGGACCAGCCCGCTATCGCGCAGGTACAGGCGCGGCGACTTCACGAGCCGTTTGCCCACGTTCGCATGCCACGCCGGCAGCCGCCGGGCGAGCAGCAGGTCCACCAGCAGATCCACGTAGCGCGCCGCGGTCTTGGCATCCACGCCCACGTTGCGCGCGAGCTCGGCGACGTTGAGCGGCGCGCCCTGCCGGTGCGTGAGCATGGTCCAGAAGCGCCGCAGCGTCTCGGCGGCCACGCGTGGCCCGAACTGGGGAATATCGCGCTCCAGGTAGGTGCGGACGAAATCGCGCCGCCAGCGCAGGCTCTGCGCGTCGTTTGCCGCGAGCAGGCTCTCGGCAAGACCACCGCGCAGCCAGAGCCGTTCGATCGGCTGCCCAGTGGGCTCGCCGAGGTGAAACGGTGTGAGCTCGAGGAACCGGATCCGGCCCGCAAGCGACTCGCCGGATTGGCGCAGCAGGTCGAGCGCGGCCGAGCCGAGCAGCAGGTAGCGGCCCGGACCGCGCGTCTCGCGCCGGGCGCGGTCGATCAAGCCCCTCAGCTCCGGGAAGAGGTTCGGCGCACGATGGAGCTCGTCGAGGATCACCAGCTTGTCGAGATGGAGCGCGAGGTAGGCGCCGGCATCGGCAAGCCGCGCACGGTCTGCTTCCGACTCGAGGTCGAGGTAGTGGGCGCCGAGGCGGTCGGCCACTGCGAGCGCGAGCGTGGTCTTACCGGCCTGGCGGGGTCCGAGGAGGCAGACCGCCGGCGCCTCGGCGAGAGCGGCGAGGACGTCAGGGAAGAGGTCACGCGCGATCATCCATGCAAATGTGCCAGTCTGATGGCGGAATTGCAAGGTTACCCCGGCCGCCGGCTCTGGACTGCTTTCGGCAGGTTGGCAGAGGTCAAGACGTGCCCCCAAGGGCCAGCCGGGGCTGTGTGCCGATCGAAGTGACTCGGGGTTTGCACATTTCGTCCGGAAGCACGCTCGTTAAGTTGATGCCGAACCCGGCGTCGCGGATCATGAAGCCGCCGCCTCGCTGGCGCCTTTGCATCGTCGCACGCCTCTGTGGCCCACTAGAATCGAGTTGCGATGAACGAGGCGACGCTCTCCCGTTACCAGGCACACGCGGACGACTATGCGCGACGCTACGAGTCGATCGCATCACCGCAAGTACGGGCGCGTCCTACCGAGCAGACGGGACAAACCTGGTTCGGTCCTCGCCGAGCGCCTTGTAGGCGCGATCGCGCTCCGCGCCATCCAGAAAACTCGTCTCGCGGAACCGGCTTTCGATCGTCGGCGCCGAGAGAAGACCGGCGGCGAGGCCCGCCTGGATCCACTCGCGATCACGCGGTTCGCCACGTGCATATTTCGAGACGGCAGCATCGTTGAGATCGAGGAAGAACACGACGATGCCGTTCCGGAGCGGTACTTTCACGAGTCGATACTCCCACTGCGCCGGAAGGGTAGGAAGCTCGGGCGAGATGGGATCCAGGAAATACCCGTGACTAGCGTCGAACGGGCTACCTTCCCCCAGGCTTTGCGTCAACTCGAAGACGCGGCCCGGGGCCTGACGCGTGTAGCAATCGACGTCGATCGACATGAGCATTCGCGCTGGGATCTCTTTTCCCTGCGCGACGCCGAGTATGGACAAGCTCCCGACAACGACGAATTCCGTATGCGCGGTGAGCTTCCTGGCTGCGTCGAAGAGCTCTTGCAGATGGCCTAGTTCCATGCCCAGGACCAGGGCGAATTCTGAAACAGCGCATCCTCCCATTCGCCCAGCGCGGCCATTGCCCTGGCAAGCTTGCGCGGCGGCATTGCAAGCAGCTCTGCCCAGCGTTCGATGTAATACGGACTGCAGGATCGTTTGCTACGCCACAGCGCGACGCGCGCACGGGCCTTTTCCACCATCGCCGCGGCCACTTCTTCATCGTCGACCAACGCGATGGCCAGCCGCAAGTGCCGGTTACGCTGGTGTTCGAGTTTCCTTGCGTGCTCGGCGCGAGCAAGCTTCCGCGCATCGTCGCGCGCCGGGTGGTCGAGGACTTCTGCGTGGACACCGAGCGCGTTCAAGAGCCGTTCGATCGTGTCCGTTTGCACGGGGTGCGACTTGCACTGCTCGAGCCGTGACAGAACTGCGCGCGACACTCCGGCCGCACCGGCAAGCTCTGCCTGTTTCAGCCCCTTACGCACTCTCTGCGCCTTGATGAGCTGTCCATACTGCTCGGCAAGCATTGGCGTACTCATTAGGAAACTTCGTACATTATAGTGGACATCAGACGCGAAGGCATTCCGGAAGATTCGACCCAAGACAAGACGAGCTCAAAGGCGGCCTTGGAAGAATTTCCTCTTTCTTTTCAGTCATGTATCTGACCAGAAATGACGACCGCCGCTTCGGCATCCCACACCTGTGGGATCCGTGCGCTGCGTCCCCGCCTGCGAGGGCCGTCGCCGGGCGGGGCAGGCCTGGGTGGCCCGCATCGATGCCGACATGGGCGGCACCGAGATCGGTGTGGCGCTCGAGCACGCGTCCGGTCTCGGCGCCCCCGGGTTCGAGTCGCACGACCGAATGTCACCCGGCGGGCGAACCGCCTTGCGAACTGGCTGGCGCGTCAGCGGACCGTCTTCAGGCCGAAGTGCCGCTCGAAAGGCTCGAAATCGCGATCACTGTGGAGAAGCGGAATCCGTTGGCGGATGCAGAATTCGGCGATGAGCGCATCGACTACGCCGCGCACCGTGACGCCGCGCGCCAGCAGTTGCCGATATAGGCCCGCCGCACCGATTGCCGCGTCATAGCCACCCAGCGTGACGCAGGGCAGACCCTCGAACACTCGCCGCGCGGCGTCGAAATCGCGTTGCGCCGGAAAACCTTGCAGCACCTCCGCCACGATGAGATCGCCGGCGACAACCGTCTCGCCACCCACGAGGAGGCGCCGCAACGCCTTGACCGGCGCCGCGTCGGCGCCGCCACGGAAGAACTCGATCCAGACGCTGGAGTCGACGAGGATCACCGGGCGCGACGCATCGCGTCGAGGTCGCCTTTCCAGCGCAGCTTGCCCTGGAGAGACATGATGTACTCGTAGTGCTTCTGGCGCGCGAGTAGCCGCAGACCGGCCTCGATCGCTTCGCGCTTGGTCCTGAAGCCGCCCGCTTCCATGGCCTCTTTCACGAGCGCATCGTCGAGCACGACATTCGTGCGCGTACTCCGAGCGCCGCGGTTCTTCGCCATATCGACCTCCGATGTGTATGTCCGAGACATTCTTACACATCGGCCGCCAAGCCGAAAGGCCCGCCCCTCGCGTCCGCGGGCACTCCGTAGACCAGCCGACTTCGGACTCGAGGTCGCGCGCTCGGGCGGCGGTCGGCCGAGCTGCACGGTGGGCAGGCGGCCGCGCACGGTTCGGGGCGGGCGCTCTGGTCGGCACGACCCGGCCGGAGAGCCGCATTGCCCCCTACACCGGAAGTTCGGGTCGAGCCTGTGCCAGCGCGACAAAGCTTCGATTTCACGTCTCACCACCACGCCCAGTTCGCGCTGTGACGGTGTCGAACGTCGAATACCGGGTCGTAGTCGGGATGGTCGAGC
>JAABRB010000318.1 GCA_011391185.1 Betaproteobacteria bacterium | reverse complement strand
CGAGCGCTCCGACGAGCCGGTGCACTACCTGCACGGGGGATACGGCGATCTGCTGCCAGCCGTCGAGACGGCCCTCGAGGGCAAGCAGCCCGGGTCGCGGGTGGAGGTGCGGCTCGAGCCCGAGGATGCGTTCGGGGACTACGACGCCGCGCTGTTGCGGATCGTGGAGCGGGCCAGGTTTCCCGAGGTGCTGGACGTGGGCATGCGGTTCGAGGGAGTGCCCGGTGAAAGCGACGACTCGAACATCTTCCGGGTCACGGACGTCGCCGCGGGCAAGGTCGTCCTGGACGGGAATCATCCCTACGCCGGCATGGCGGTCAAGTTCGCCTGCAAGGTGCGCGCGGTGCGCCAGGCTACCGCGGGCGAGACTGCGCAAGGGGGTGTCGATACGCCGAGTGCATTCACGCTGCGAATCGGGAAGTAGACCCGGGGCGCGACGATTTCCCTGCAATGGGTCGAATGGGTCGAATGGGTCGAATGGGTCGAATGATTCGACCCGTCGGACGGGTCTCCCTCTGCCAGCGTTTCTCTATGTCGCGACTATCCAGGTGGCCGTCCCGCCCGGCGCAAGTTCCAGGCGCCGCGTGTGATGTACCGCCACGGTCGGGCGATGGGCGATGCTGACAAGGGTCGAGTCCGGAAGGCGAACGCACAAGAGCTGGTAGAGCTCACGCTCGGTCGTCTCGTCCAGCGCGGCGGTCGCTTCGTCCAGGAACAGCCACTCGGGCCGATGCAGAAGCGCGCGCGCCACAGCGAGGCGCTGCTGTTCCCCGACACTCATTGCCATCGACCAGTTGGCGAGGACGTCCAGCCGGTCTGCGAATGATTCGAGCCGGCAATCACGGAGCGCGCCGCGAAGTGCTTCATCGGTGAACGCGCCGGGGATGGCCGGGTAGCTCACTGCATCGCGTAGCGTCGCGATCGGGATGTAGGGCTTCTGGGGAAGGAAAAGGACTCGCGCTGCGCGCGGCACCGCGATTCGGCCGGTTCCGAACGGCCAGATTCCAGCCAGTCCCCGAAAGAGCGTGCTTTTCCCGGCGCCTGACGGACCCGTCACCAGCAATCTTTCGCCACGCTGGATTGCGAAGCGGGCGCCCGATACGATCGGCCGGCCTTCCGGCGTGTCAAGGCGCAGATCGTCCGCCACGATGTCACCCGCGCTCTCGACGATCACGATCCCGCCGGCGCGCAGGGCGGAGAGCTTTGCCTCCTCGAGCGCATGATTGAATGTCAGCAGGCGATCGACGCTTGCTTTCCAGACCGCCAGTTGCGCATAGCTGTCGACGAACCACGAGAGCGAGCTCTGCACCTGGCCGAACGCCGACGTGATCTGGATGAGCTGGCCGAGCGAAATGGCCCCGGAGAAGAACCGGGGCAGCGCAACGAGAAAGGGAAACACCACGGCAACCTGGTTGTAGCCCACCGTGAAGGCGGTCAGGCGTTTCGTGTATCGAATGATGTCCCACCAGTTCGCCCGGATGCGCTCGAACCGTGCGAGCAGGCCTTGCGACTCGCTCGGCTCGCCGCGATAGAGCGCCACGCCCTCGGCGTTCTCCCGCAGGCGCACCAGCGAGAACCTGAAATCGGCCTCGAGGCGCTCCTTCTGGAAATTCAGCGGGATCAGGCGACGCCCGACGTAGTGCGTGAGCAGGCTGCCGAGAAGGGCGTAGAGCAGCGCGGCCCAGAGCATGTATCCCGGGATCGTCAGCGGGAGACCCGCAATGTCCAGGGTGATGGGACCGGACACCGACCACAGGATGAACATGAACGAAACCAGCGTCACCCCTTCGGAAAGCAGCCCGAGCGCCAGCGTGAGGGTGGCCGACGTGAAATGGCGCAGATCTTCCGCGATGCGCTGGTCCGGATTATCGGTGGAGCGACCGGAGAGCTCCAGGCGGTAATAGGTGCGATCCGCCAGCCAGTCGCCCAGGTATTGCCTGGTGAGCCACACGCGCCATCGCATCTCGAGCATTTGCCGGAGGTAGAGCCGGTAGATCGAAACGGCGATGAACAGCGCGGCAAGAAATGTGAAATAGATGAGCAGATCGCGCGCGTCGTCCGCATGCTTCTGCTCGAGTGCATTGAAGAAATCGCGATTCCACTCGTTGAACGCGACCAGCAGGTAGACGAGCCCGAGCGAGAGCACGACGATTGCCGCGAGCAGGCCGCGTGCGCGCCAGCGTTCCTCCGAAAACCAGTAGGGCCGCGTCAGTTTCCAGACTTTCCCCAGGAAACCGGCCGCATGGATCCACACACGCATTCGCAGCATCGGTGCTACTCCCGAGAGAGGAACCCGGCCGAACGCCGAGTGGCGCCGCCGTACGGAAAAAGACGTTCAGGTCGTGCGACGGTTCAGCAGCGCACGCGCCGCATCGATGAGCTCGCTTGCGGCGAGACCGATCGGCCCACGACCCTCCGCGGCGACGGCGTCCGCGGCCGCGCCGTGCAGGTATACGCCCGCGAGAAGCGCCGGCCCGGCGTCCAGGCCTTGCGCGAGCAGGCTTGCGATGATCCCGGTCAGCACGTCGCCCATTCCCGCGCTCGCCATCCCCGGATTGCCTGAGGTGTTGATCCACCACTGGCCGTCCGGGCTCGCGATGACCGTGCCGTTGCCTTTCAGAGCGACCCAGCACTTGAAACGCCCGGCGACCTGGCACGCCGCATTTACACGATGCATTTGCGCCGCCGCGGTATCGATGCCGAGCAGGCGCGCCGCTTCGGCCGGGTGGGGCGTGAGAAGCGTGGCGGCGCGGCGGCCGGCGAGGGCCGACTGCAGGGCGGGATGCGCGGCGACCATGTTCAGCCCATCGGCATCAACCACGAGCGGGACCTCGAGTCGGAGCGTCTGTGCGAGCAGGCCCTGCGCTCTTGCGTCGGTACCCATGCCTGGACCGACCGCAACGGCGGTCGCGGATCGCGCGCCCAGCAGCGCCTCCGGATCGCGCAGCATGAGTTCCGGCTGGGCGAAATCGACCTGCGGCGGGGCATCAGCGAGCAGGCCGAGAAATACCTTGCCGGCTCCCAGGCGGAGCGCTGCGCGTCCGGCGAGCAGGGCGGCCCCGATCATGCCCGCGGCGCCGCCGACGATCACCACGCTCCCGGCCATGCCCTTGTGAAAATTTCTCGGCCGCGAGACGAACGAATTCGCCGGTAGCGCGTTCTCGACGAGCCTGCCGTGCGGCGGGCGCAACGTCTCGGCATCGAGGCCGATCGGAGCGGTCGATACTTCGCCGCAATGATCCGGTCCGTCCAGCGTGTAAAGGCCGGGCTTGCGCGCAATGAACGTGAGCGTGTGGGTGGCCCGGAATGCGGCGCCCATGACCGCGCCGGTATCCGCATTGATTCCGCTCGGCACGTCCAGCGCGAGTTTTCTGCCGGGTAAGCCGTTGGCCTGCGCGATGAGCTCGGCGTACCGGCCGGTAATGGGCCGCTCCAGGCCGATTCCGAAGAGCCCGTCGACAATCAGGTCATAGCGCGTATCCGCAGGAATTGACTGGAGCAGACGGCCATCGGCCGCGCGCCACTTTGCGAGGGCGGACCGCGCATCCGTGGAAAGGCGCGCGGCGTCGCCGGAAAACACGACATCGACCCGATAAAACAGGCGCTTCAGGTGGGCGGCGGCCTCGAGCGCGTCGCCACCGTTGTTGCCCGGGCCGGCCAGCACGAGGACGCCGCGACCTTCTCCGGCGAGCGCGCGCGCCCGCTCGGCTGCCGCACTCCCGGCGCGCTCCATGAGTGGCGGTTGTGGATGGTCGGCGAACGCACGCGCTTCGAGCGCACGCAGTTCTGCGGTCAGGTAGAGCGCGGGAAACGTCTGGGACATGGCGCGAAGTGTAGCCGGTTCATCGTCGCGGCGGCACCGTCAGCCGGCCGCAGCCATGCGTGTCGGAAGCCACGTAGCAATGCCGGGAAAGATCACGATCAGGACGACCGCGAGCACCAGGATCGCAAAGAAGGGAATTGCGGCGCGCGCCACGGCGAAGATGTCGTCGCCGGTGAGCCCCTGCAGGACAAAGAGGTTGAACCCGACCGGCGGCGTGATCTGCGCCATCTCGACCACCAGGACGATGTAGATACCGAACCAGATCCGGTCGATGCCGGCCTGCTCGACCATCGGCAGAATGACGGACGTCGTGAGAACCACGACCGATATCCCGTCCAGGAAGCAGCCCAGCACCACGAAAAAAACCGTGAGGGCGAAGAGGAGCATGTGCGGCGACAGCTGGAACGCACCGATCCATTCCGCCAGCCGGCGCGGAATTCCGGTAAAGCCCATTGCGACGGTGAGGAACGCGGCACCCGCGAGAATGAAGGCGATCATGCACGAGGTGCGCGTCGCCCCCATCAGACCGTCGACAAACGACGCGCGCGTGAGCGTCCCGGACAGCCCCGACAGCACGAGCGACAGGAGGACACCCACGGCGGCGGCGTCCGTGGGCGACGCGAGACCGAGATAGATGCTCGCGATGACGCCTGAGATCAGGAGCACGATGGGCGCCAGGCGCTTCAGGCTGGCGAATCTTTCG
>JAABRB010000317.1 GCA_011391185.1 Betaproteobacteria bacterium | reverse complement strand
AAGGGCGATCCGGGAATTCGAGAACGTGCCTGCGCACGTTTGAGCCGGAGAGCGCGCGAGGCGTTCCCGCCTCGGGCCGGGAGGGGTGGCTGCGTAGCAGCCGGGGTGGTTTGCAGCTCGCACCAGCCCGGCGCACCACCCCGCCGCCTCCGGCGGCACCCCTTTTCAAAAAGGAGGGGAATCGTGGCTGCCTCGGGCAGCCGCGCGGGCATGGGCGCTGGTTTGCTACGGAGTTCAACGCGCTCGCGCGCGAATCGCCTTGAGCGTCGTATTCGGCGTGATCATCTCGGGGTCATAGACGAGCTCGATCAGCGCGGGACCGCCCGCGCCGAGCGCGCGCTCCAGCGCCGGTGCGAACTCCGCGGTGCGTCGCACGGTCTCGCCGTGCAGGCCGTACGCGCGCGCCAGGGCCGCGAAGTCCGGGTTCTTCAGCGCGGTGCCGATCTCCCGTCCGGGATACTCGCGCTCCTGGTGCATCCGGATCGTGCCGTAGAGGCTGTTGTTGAACACGAGGAAGAGGATCGGCAGCCCGTACTGCACCGCCGTCGCCAGCTCCTGCCCGTTCATCAGGAAATCCCCGTCGCCGTTGAAGGACACGACCGTGCGCCCGGGACAGGCGATTTGCGCGCCGACGGCGGCCGGCACGCCGTAGCCCATTGCGCCCGATGACGTTGCTACCTGCGTTCGCAGCGAGCGGTACGGGTAGAAGCGGCCGGCCCAGGCGCTGAAGTTTCCGGCGCCGCTCGTCACGAGTGTGTCCGCCGGGACCCGCTCGCGAAAAACCTTCATGGCCTCCCAGAGATCGAGTTCTCCCGGAAGCGCCCGCTTGGCGTTGTAGTCGAGGTACTCCTGCCGCGCCGCGGCGACCGACTCGCGCCACGCGCTGCCATCGATCGGCGCCATCCGCGCGGCCGCGGCCGCAAACGCCTTCATCGACGCGTTGATCGGCAGATCGGCCTGATAGACGCGGCCCAGCTCCTCGGCTCCGGCATGCACGTGAACCAGCTTCTGCTTCGGCCGGGGCGGCTCGAGGAGCGTGTAGCCGCCGGTCGTCATCTCGCCGAGCCGCGCCCCGATCACGACGAGCAGATCCGACTCGCGGATCCGCTGCGCGAGCTTCGGATTGATGCCGAGCCCCACGTCGCCGATGTACTGGGAATGGCCATTGTCGAAAAGATCCTGGAAGCGCCAGGCGCACGCGACCGGCAGCCCGCTCGCCTCGGCAAAGCGCCGGATGTCTTCGCACGCCTCGCGGTCCCAGATGGTGCCGCCGAGCAGGACAACCGGCCGACGTGCCGCGGAAATCAGGTCGCGCAGCCGCAGCAAGTCCGCTTCGCCCGGATGCGCCTGCGCGACCCGGTAGGGCGCGGCGTCCGCGGTCTGCGCCGTCGCGGCGAGCATGTCCTCCGGCAGCGCGAGCACGACGGGACCGGGGCGCCCGGACATCGCGGTATGAAAAGCGCGGCTGACGTACTCGGGAATGCGGTCGGCGCGATCGATCTGCGCCACCCATTTGGTCATCTGGCCAAACATGCGGCGGAAGTCGATTTCCTGGAACGCCTCACGCTCCGCGAATTCCGAGCCGACCTGGCCGATGAACAGGATCATCGGCGTCGAATCCTGATGCGCGGCGTGGACGCCGATCGACGCATTGGTGGCGCCCGGACCCCGCGTGACGAAGCAGATGCCCGGCTTCCCGGTGGCCTTCCCGTACGCTTCGGCCATGTACGCGGCCCCGCCGTCCTGGCGGGCAACGATCAGCCGGATTTCGTCCTGCGCATCGTAGAGCGCATCCAGCGCAGCGAGGTAGCTTTCGCCGGGGACGCAAAACGCCGTATCGACGCCGTGAATTCGCAGCGCGTCGACGAGGATGGCGCCGCCGGTTCGCAGCTTGAGAGAGGCTGTCATCGCACGCTGGCCCTTTTCGCGATGCGGGCCCGGGAGCACTCCGCCGGCACCGCAGTCGAATTGTACCCTCGAGCCTGACCGGGACCGGCCGGCCCACGCACCGGGTAAGCGGAGAACTTCCGGGCCGGCACTGCGGGCACTGTGTAAGGCAAGGAGCGCTGGCGCGACTCATCCGCGGGACGCCGCAACGCGTATCTATCCCGGTGCCGGGTCGATTCAGGCGGACCGGGATACTGCACGCCCAGGAGACACCGATGGATTCGCTCACCAGCATGAAGGTCTTTGGCTCGGTCGTCGAGGCCGGGAGCTTCGCGTCCGCGGCGCGGCGGTTGAGGCTTTCGCGCGCCGTGGTCACCAAGCATGTCGCCGCGCTGGAGGACCGCCTGAAAGTCCGGTTGCTGGAGCGCACGACCCGCAAACTGTCGGTTACCGAGGCGGGCAGCCGGTACTACGAGCGCTGCGCCCAGATCCTCGTGGAGATCGAGGATGCGGAGCGCGAAGCGGCGCACGCAACCGCCGTGCCAAGCGGCACGCTGCGCATCACCGCGCCGCATACATTTGCATCGATGCACATCGCGCCGCACCTCGCCGAATTCCGGCGGCAGTTTCCCGACGTCGAGCTCGAGATCACGCTCAGCGACCGCTTCGTGGATCTCCTCGAGGAGGGCTTCGATCTCGCGATACGCGTCGCCGACACGCTGCCGGAGTCGTCGCTCATCGCGCGCCGGCTCGCCGCCTGCCGATTCGTGGTGTGCGGTTCCCCGGAGTATTTCAAGCAGCACGGCGAGCCGCAAACGCCGGACGATCTCGCGGAACACCCCTGTCTCGGCTACACGCTCTCGACGCGCGAGCACGACTGGGTGTTCGTCTGCCCGCAGAATCAGCGCTACGTGGTGAATGTCAGCGGCCCGCTGCGCAGCAACAGCGGCGAACTGCTCCGCTCCGCGGCCGTGGGCGGCGCCGGCGTGATGCTGCTGCCGACCTTCTATGTCGGGGAGGATCTCGAGCGTGGCCGCCTGAAGGCGGTGCTTACCGACTATAGCGTGCAAGAGTACGGAATCTACGCCCTCTACCCGAGCCGCAAGCACCTCACCGCAAAGGTGAAGTCGTTCGTCGATTTCCTGAGCGCGCGCTACGGCAGCGAGCCGTACTGGGACGAGTGGCTGAAGGCCCTGCCGGCACCGTTGAAGAACGCCTGCGCGGAATCGCGCGCGGGCGAGCCAAGAGTGGAAGCCTCCGCCGGGGCCTGACCCGGGGCGCCGGAACGCGCTTCGCGCAGTCGGCCCGTATCGAATGGGCGCATTCGCTACAATGGTGGGTCCACCCCGGCCACCGCCATGCAAGACGACATCGAATCTTTGCGCCGAATTCTCAAGGAAAACCGGGTGATCGCCGTCGTCGGCCTGTCCGCCGACTGGTTCCGGCCGAGCTACTTCGCCGCGAAGTATCTGCAGGGGCACGGCTACCGGGTCATCCCCGTGAATCCGAAGTACCCGGAAATCCTCGGCGAGAAGTGCTACCAGTCGCTGCGCGACATTCCCGGGCCGGTCGACATCGTCGACGTGTTCCGCAAGACCGCGGATGTGATGCCCATCGCGGAGGAGGCTATCGCAATCGGCGCGAAGGTTCTCTGGCAGCAGATCGGGGTGCAGAACGTCGCGGCGGCGGAAAAGGCGGAGGCCGCAGGCCTCGACGCGGTGATGGACCGCTGCGTGAAGATCGAGCATGGCCGGCTGTTCGGCGGCCTCAACTGGATCGGGGTCAACACCCGCGTGATTTCCGCGAAGCGGCCGCGATCGCTGGCGTATTGAGAACCCGTCATGGCTGACAGAAAATTCGGCATCGGCACACTCTGCCTGCACGCGGGGCAGATCCCCGATCCTGCCACCGGCGCGCGCGCCGTGCCGCTCTACCAGACCACGTCGTACGTCTTCGACTCGGCCGACCACGCCGCGAGTCTCTTCAACCTGCAGACGTTCGGCAACGTCTACACCCGGATCTCGAATCCCACCACCGCGGTGTTCGAGGAGCGGGTCGCGGCGCTCGAAGGCGGGCGCGCGGCGGTCGCGACCGCGACCGGCCAGGCCGCCGAGATGGCCGCCATCCTGACACTCCTCAAGCAAGGCGATCACATCGTCTCGGCGAGTACCCTGTACGGCGGGACCTACACGCTGTTCGACGTGAACCTGCCCAAGTTCGGCATCGAAGCG
Organism: Betaproteobacteria bacterium; assembly: GCA_011391185.1. The sequence continues at coordinate 411 of JAABRB010000317.1, read as the reverse complement.
ACGCTCGTGAACCCGGACGATCCCGAGAATTTCCGCCGGGCGCTGCGCCAGAACACCAAGCTTGTCTATGCCGAAACGCTCGGCAATCCGCTCATCAACGTGCTCGACATCGAGGCGGTGGCGGCGATCGCGCACGAGGCGGGCGTCCCGCTGATGGTGGACAATACGGTGCCTTCGCCCTACCTGTGCCGCCCGATCGAGCACGGCGCGGACATCGTGGTCCACTCGGCGACGAAGTACATGGGCGGACACGGCACGACGATGGGCGGCGTGATCGTCGAGTCCGGCAAGTTTCCGTGGGGCAACGGAAAGTTTCCGGAGATGCTCGAGCCGTCGCGCGGCTACCACGGCGTGATCTTCCACGAGACCTTCGGCGACTTCGGCTACACGATGAAAGCGCGCATGGAGACG
>JAABRB010000033.1 GCA_011391185.1 Betaproteobacteria bacterium | reverse complement strand
GAGCTCTTCCGGGGAGCCATGCGGTACTGGTAGGCCCATCGACGGCGGGGCGCCGTCGGGCCGCTCCGGATTCGGGCCCGGATGCAATACACCTGGAGAATTCGCACATGGATAAAGTTGCAATGATCGGCGGCGGCACGATGGGTGCGGACATCGCCGCGATCTTCGTCGCGGGCGGCTGGACGGCGCACGTCGTCGAGCCGGACGAGGCGCGCCGCGCGGCGCTGTCGGGGCGCATCCTGAAGGCGTGCGATCAGCTCGGTGGCCCGTATGCCGCCGAGCGCCTCGTGTCGTATGCGGATCTGGAGTCGGCGCCGTGGCAGGCCATTGCACTTGTCGTCGAGTGCGCGCCCGAGGATCTCGCGATCAAGCGCAAGGTGTTCGCCGAGCTGGAGCAGCTGGCCGGACCCAATGCGACGCTCGCCAGCAACTCGTCGAGCTTTCCCATCACGGATATCGCACAGGGCCTGCGCACCACCGCGCGCATGTGCGGACTGCACTTCTTCATGCCCGCCCACCTGGTGCCGGTCGTCGAGGTCATTCAGGGTGCGGGCACCGATCCGGCGGTGTGCGAGCGGCTCGCGGCCACGATGCGCGCGCTGGGACGCGTGCCGGTCAACGTCAGGAAGGACGTGCCGGGCTTTCTGGTCAATCGCATCCAGCACGCGATGATGCGCGAGTGCTTTGCACTCATCGACCAGGGGCTCGCGACCGCGGAGGACGTGGACGCCGCAGTGCGTTATGGCTTCGGATTCCGCTTCGTCGCGGCCGGGCCGATTCTGCAGAAGGATCTTTCCGGCCTTGATATTCACGGTGCGGCGGCGGCGACGATCTACCCGAGCCTCTGCAACGACACCGAGCCTTCCCGCGTCCTGCGCGAACGCCTCGAAGCCGGGAAATTCGGCGTCAAGACCGGCGAAGGGTTCTACAAGTGGGATCCCGAGCGGATCGCAAAGGAAAAGGCGCGCTACGACCGCGCGCTGCTCGCGGCGCTCGATATTTTCGCGCGGGAGCGCGGGAGCTGACCGGCGATCAGCGCGCCTGTTGATACAGCCGCTGGATCACGACGAACAGCAGCGCCGTCGACCAGCCGAAGAGCAGCACGCCCACGGCCGCCTCGGCGGCGCCCATCGTGCGCCACTCGGTGCCAAGGACGATATCGCCATATCCCACCGTCGTGTAGGAAACCACCGAAAAGTAGATCGCGTCCTGGAGGGTCGGCAGCGCGCCGACGAGCCAGTAGGCCAGGGCCCAGACCCACATTTCGATGGTGTGCAGCGCGAAGATGAAGAGGAAAACCGCCACGAGCAGCATCAACGGACGCGCGATCCGCGCATCAGGCCCCCGTAACCATCTGCGCAACGGCGCGCGGATCGCAATCGTGCCGTAGGCGTGGATCAATACGCAGATTGACAGCAGCAGGCTCGCCAGCAGCAGTTCTCCGAGCATTGCCTCCTCGCCTCCGGCGTCGCGCTGTTACCGGATTCCCGGCATGTCGAATCCAACTTCGCCGAGCTCCCTGATCATTTCCGTCTGCTGCGCAGCAGTCAGCTCGACGAGCGGCGGGCGGACCGTCATCCAGTCGGGATCTCCCGCAAAGTGCGCAATCGCAGCCTTCAGTGCCGGGATCATCGAGATCTGCGATTGCAGGATCTTGCGCACCCCGTCGGCCGCGGCCTGCAGCGATTCGGCTTCCGGCGACTGCCACGCCTGATAAACCTTGTCGATGCCGTGCGGATTGACGTTCGCGCCCGCGGTGATGCAGCCCACGCCCCCGGCGCGCATGTTGCGTAGCAGGAAAACCTCGCTGCCCGCGAAGACCTCGAAGCCCTGCGCGCCGAACGCATCGAGCACCGCCTTGGTGTTCGACCAGTCACCCGACGAGTCCTTGATGCCCGCGACGTTCTTCGGATAGCGCTTGAGCAGCCGCTCGATCAGCCCGAGCGTGATCGGCACCTGCGCGACCGGCGGGATGTGATAGAGGTAGACCTGCAGCCGCTCGTCGGCGACGCGCTCGATCACCTCCGAGAAGTTGCGGAACAGTCCTTCGTCCGGCACGCCCTTGTAGTAGAACGGCGGCAGCATCAATGCGCCGGCGCACCCGAGCTTGACCGCGTGCGCGGTGAGCCGCACCGAATCCGTGAGCGCACTGCAGCCCGTGCCCGGCATGAGTTTCTCCGCCGGCACGCCCGCCTGGACGAGTTCCTCGAGGAGCATCATCCGCTCCTCGGCGGAGAGCGAATTCGCCTCGCTGTTGGTGCCGAACACCGCGAGCCCCGAGCACCCGTGCGCGAGCAGCCACTGGCAGTGGCGCACAAAGCGCTCCGTGTCCGGCGCGAGTTCCCTGGTGAACGGTGTTACGACGGGAGCGAGCACGCCCCTGAGTTTTCCTGCACGCATGTTCTTTCCTTCCGATCCAATATTCTTTGACGAGAATAGCAGGGCGGATTTCTTGCATGATGCGGAACCACCCCGGCTGCTTCGCAGCCACCCCTCCTTGAAAAGGAGGGGAGATCTGGAGCTTTTTTCCCCTCGTTGAAAAGGAGGGGCGATCTGGAGCTTTTTTCCTCTCCTTGAAAAGGAGGGGCGATCTGGAGCTTTTTTCCCCTCGTTGAAAAGGAGGGGCGATTTACGCCTTTTTTCCCCTCCTTTTCAAGGAGGGGTGCCGGCGGAGCCGGCGGGGTGGTTGTGTTTTGCTCCTCACGCCCCACCCCTCGCCCCTCCCTGCTCACGCAGGAAATCGAAATCACATCCCTCGTCCGCCTGGAGCACGTGGTCCATGTAGAGCCTCGCGTAGCCGCGCACGGGCGGTTCGGCGGGCGGCCGCCAGGATGCGCGGCGCTGCGCGAGCTCACGATCGTCCACGAGGAGATCGATCCGGCGTTCACGGACCGAGAGCCGGATGCGATCGCCGTTCCGGACCAGTGCGAGCGGTCCGCCGATCGCCGCCTCCGGCGTAACGTGCAGCACGATCGTGCCGTACGCGGTGCCGCTCATGCGCGCATCCGAGATGCGCACCATGTCCTTCACGCCGGCGCGCGCGAGGCGCGCCGGTATCGGGAGATAACCAGCCTCGGGCATCGCCGCGCCGCTGCGCGGTCCGGCATTTTGCAGCACGAGAAAATCGTCGGCGGTCACGTCGAGCCCGGTCGCGTCGATGCGCGCAGCGAGATCCTCGAGCGAGGTGAAGACGACCGCGCGTCCCTCGCGCTCGAACAGCTTCGGATCGGCGGCCGATCGCTTGAGGATCGCCCCCTGCGGCGCGAGACTGCCGAAGAGCGCGACGAGGCCGCCCTGCTTCTGGTACGGATCCGAGATGGGCCGCACGATCTCGCGATCGACATAGGCGAGCGGCGCCGCAATGCGCTCGCCGAGCGTCTCGCCGGTGACGGTCCGGCAATCGAGATGCAACAGGTCCCCGAGCTCTCGCAGCAGCGCCCCGACCCCGCCCGCGGAAAAGAGATCCGACATGTAATGCTGGCCGGTGGGCTTGAGGTCGACCAGGACCGGTGTCGAATCCGACAGGTCGTTCAGCCGCGCAAGCGGAATCCGCACGCCGACCCGACCCGCGATCGCGGTAAGGTGAATGATCGCGTTCGTCGAGCCGCCGATCGCAAGCAGGACGCGCAGGGCATTCTCGACCGATTTTTCGGTGATGACTTCGCTCGGTCGCACGGGCGATTGCGCGAGCGCGACGGCCTGACGGCCGCTCGCCTCGGCGGCCCGCAGCCGGTCCGCGTGCACCGCCGGGATCGCGGCCGTGCCGGGCAGCGTCATGCCGAGCGCCTCCGCGATCGCCGCCATCGTGCTCGCGGTGCCCATGACCGCGCACGTTCCGGCGGTCGTGGCGAGATTTCCCTCTACCTCCTCGATCTGCCGCGCGTCGACGCTGCCGGCGCGAAACATCGCCCAGAATCTCCGGCAATCGGTGCACGCGCCGAGTCGCTCGCCCTGCCAGCGGGTCGGCATCATCGGTCCGGCCAGGAGTTGCACCGCCGGAACGTTCGCCGATGCCGCGCCCATCAACTGCGCGGGCACGGTCTTGTCGCACCCGCCGACGAGCACCACCGCATCCATGGGCTGCGCGCGGATCATCTCCTCGACGTCCATCGCCATGAGATTGCGAAACATCATGCTCGTGGGGTGCAGGAACACCTCGCCGAGCGAGACGGTCGGAAACTGGATGGGCAGCCCGCCCGCGGCGAGCACGCCGCGCTTTACCGCGTCGATCAGTTCCGGAAAGTGCCGATGGCAGTTGTTGAAGCCGCTCGCGGAATCCGCGATACCGACCACGGGCCGCACGAGCATCGCCTTCGAATAACCCATCGACTGCGCGAAGGAACGCCGCAGGTAGAGCGAGAAATCGGCGTCGCCGTAGTTCGTCAGGCCGCGGGCCAGGCCGCGCGGCGGCGTGCAGTCATCGGTCATGGGGAGATTCTAGGGGGTTCTGCAAGCGTGGTCGCGGCCCAAGTATTTTTCCCCTCCTCTCCGAGGAGGGGTGGCTGCGCAGCAGCCGGGGTGGTGTGCTGCGTCGAATCGAAGCCTTAACCACCCCGCCCGCTCCGCGGGCACCCCTCCTTGAAAAGGAGGGGAAAATACACCCCTCCGATCCAAGCATGGCCCGATCAACTCATCCCCAGATCGCCCGCGCAGCGTCCACGCAGAGCTTGAGCTTCGCGCGCTCGTCGGCCTCGGTGACGGGGTTGCCGCCCATCGTGCTGGCAAACCCGCACTGCGGGCTGATTGCGAGGCGCGCGGGATCGATGTGCTTCGCGGCCTCCGCGGCCCGCCGCTTGAGCGCGTCGAGCGATTCGAGCTGCGGCACCTTCGAGCTCACCATGCCGAGCACCACGCCCTTGGTCTTCGGCACCAGGCGCAACGGCGCGAAATCGCCCGCGCGGGGCGTGTCGAACTCGAGCAGGAAGTGGTTCACCGCCGCCCGCTGGAAGAGCTTTTCGGCCACCGACTCGTAGCCGCCCTCGGCGAGGTATTTCCCCTTGTAGTTGCCACGGCACATGTGCACGCCGACGACAACGCCGGCGGGAATCCCCTGCACGGCCTGGTTGATCGCTTCCACATACAGATCGACGAGCCGCTCCGGGTCGCCACCGTCGGCCTTCACGCGCTCGCGCGCCGCCGGGTCGCAGAGCGCGGCGAGCGCGACCTCATCGAGCTGCACGTAGCGCGCACCCGCCGCTGCGAGATCCGTGATCTCCTCGCCGTAGACCCGCCCGAGCTCGGCGAAGAACTCGGCCGGGTCACGATACACGCCGGGATCGGCGTACTGGTTGCCGCGCCAGAAGTGCATCGTCGAGGGCGACGGCATCGTGATCTTCACCGTCGCGCGCGTGATACCGGACACGAACCGGTACTCGTCGAGCGTGATCGGTCCGCCCCGGCGCACGCGCCCGCTCACGTGCGGCGTGGTGAAGTCGGTCTCGTGGCCGTGATCATCATGGAACTTGAAGAGCGCCTCCTTCACGGTAAGGCCCTCGGTCAGACTGACGAACCGCGCCCAGTACGAGACGCGCCGGAACTCGCCATCGGTGACCACGCCGAGGCCACAGTCTTCCTGCAGCTTCACGACGTCGCGGATCGCCTCGTCCTGAACGGCGCCGAATGCCGCGTCGTCGATCTCCTTCGCCGCGTGCCGGCGAAACGCCTGGCGCAGGTTGGCCGGCCGGAGCAGGCTGCCAATGTGGTCCGCGCGGAATGGCGGGCGCCCGTCGGGCCGTAACGTCATGGGAGGCTCCTTGCTCGGCGGGAAATGCCGCGACGGGATACCCGCCGGCGACGGCGAAGGCGAAATTCTATCGCGATTCCGTCTCCCGACCGAATGAGATGCGCCGCGAGCAGATCCCGCGCATCGCCCTGGCGAAGCGGCACGGCGGTTGATCGGGTCACCGTATCAATGGACAATCGCCCGGATACGCGCCGGTGAAGGAGGAGAACGTGGCGATGCGGGCAGCCGCCTGGACGAACCACGGGTACGCGGTGGACACGAGTGCGTGACGCCGCGGCGTGGTACGCGGAGCTGCGCGGCAAGAGCGCGCCGTTGCTGCTCGCGGAGCGCGCGCGCCGCGAACCGGATGCAGTCGCGTACCGCGCGAAGCATCTCGGGCTGTATCGCGAGCGGACATGGCGCGAATATGCGGAGCTTGTGGCGCGCAGCGCGCGCGGGCTCGCGACGCTCGGCCTCGCGAAGGGCGAGCGCATCGCGATCATGGGGGACGCCTGCGAAGAATGGATCCTGTGCGATCTCGGCGCGCAGGCGCTCGGCGCGATCACCTACGGCATCTACCCCACCGCGTCGGCGGCCGAGGTCGAATACCAGATGCGCGATGGCGGCGCCACGATCTTCGTCGCCGAAAACCAGGAATACGTCGACAAGTTTCTGCCGTACGCGGACGAGCTGCCGGGACTGCGCTGGATCGTCGTGATCGACGACTCCGCGATGTTCGCCTACGATCACCCGAAGATCAGAACGTTTGCCCAACTCTTCGAGTCCGCGGGAGCGGCCGGCGTGGTGGAGCTGGAGCGGCTCGGCCGAGCGATCGATCCGGCGGCGGGTGCATTCATCGTCTACACCTCCGGCACGTCGGGCCATCCCAAGGGCGCGCTCGTGACCCACGGCACGCATCTCGCAGCGGCGGCGAACATGGTCGTCCACTATCCGACGATCGCCGAGCGCACGCACCGCACCGTCGCCTATCTGCCGCTGTGCCACATCTTCGGGCGCAACATCGCCGTCACGCTGCCGCTGCTCTCGAACATGGTGCCGCATTTCGGCGAGAGCGTGGAGGACCTGCCGCAGACGATGTTCGAGATCGCGCCGACGGTGCTGTTCACGGTGCCGCGCTACCTGCAGAAGTTTGCGTCACAGGTACTGGTCAGCATCGCCGGGACATCCGCCCTGAAACGTGCCGCTTACGAACTCGCGATGAAGATCGGCCGGCGGCACGTTCGCGCGCTGTGGGATGGCGGCTCGGCACTCACGCCTGCGTATGCGCTCGCGCGGCTCGCCGTGTTCAGACCGCTTCTGAACAAACTCGGGCTGGACGAGATCGAATTGCTCGTCGCCGGCGGGGCGTCGTTGCCGCCCGACACGATGGCGCTCTGGCAAATCTGGGGCGTGAACACGATGGAGCTCTACGGCCAGACCGAGACCGGCGGCGGAATCATCACCGGGCAGCGCGGACAGTTCCCGCGGCCGGGCAATGTCGGCACCGCGCCGCCCGGATGGGAGATCAGGCTCTCCGAGGACGAGGCGAATCGCGGCGAAATCCTGGTGCGCAGCGCCGACCTTTTCGACGGCTACTGGGGTAATCCCGCGGCGACGCGCGAGACGAAGGGCGATGACGGGTGGCTGCGCACGGGCGACATCGGCGAGTGGGTCGAACGCGATGCAGCGGGCTCGCACCACCCCGGCCGCGATGCGGCCACCCCTCCTCGGAGAGGAGGGGAAAAGGATTCCTCCCCTCCTTGGAGAGGAGGGGATAAGACCGGTATGGCGCTGCGGCTCGTCGACCGGGCGCGTGATTTCATCGTCACGTCGGGCGGCAAGACGCTTTCGCCCTCGTACATCGAGAACGTGCTCCGCGCGAGCCCCTACGTTGCGGAGGTGATGGTAATCGGCCACGGCATGAAGTTCCTCACGGCGCTCATCGAGATCGACTTCGATGCCGTGTCGGACTGGGCGCGTAGCAAGAATGTCGCCTACACCGGATTCACGAACCTCGCGGAAAACCCGGAGGTGCGCAAGCTGCTCGACGGCGAGGTTGCGCGTGCGAACATCGAGCTTTCCCGCGTCGAGCAGATCAAGGCGTTTCGCATCCTGCCCAAAGCACTCGATCCGGAAGAGGAAGGCGAGCCGGTCACGCCGACCCGCAAGGTCAAGCGGGCGCTTATGATCGAGCGATTTCGCGAGCTGGTCGATGCGATGTACGACCACCGCGAGGAGCAGCTGCTCGCCGCTGGGGCGGGAGACGTGTTGAGCCGGGAGTAGAATCACCCCTGATGCACGACAAGTTGATGCACGACAAGGAGGAAGCAGCCATGATGAAGCGTCTCGGAAAGTTCGCACTGGCCATACCGATCGCTGCAGCCCTGTGTGCCGCGCCGGCGCTTGCACAGGATGCGTACGTGATCGGCGTATCGGGCGCCATGACCGGCCCGGTAGCCGGCGGTTACGCGCCCATCGTCGAGTCGATGAAGGCGTACATCGATACCGTCAACGCGCAGGGCGGCATCAACGGCAAGCCCGTGCGCATCATCGTGCAGGACAACGGGGCGCAGCCCTCGAAGGCCGCGACCGATGCGAAGAAGCTGATCTCGCAGGACAAGGTCATTCTGCTCATCAACGCGAGCCTGTCCTCGACCTACGCGCCGATGGTTGCCGAGTCGAAACGCTCCGGCGTGCCGCTCCTGTACGCGGGCGGCGTGTGCCCGCAGGAGACCTACCCGCCCGCCGATCCGCTGCAGTTCTGCTCGACCGCCTACAGCGCCAACCTCGACTCGGAAGCGGCGCTCTCGTTCATCAAGTCGACGGCCGGCGGCCCGGTCAGCATCGGCTTCGCGGGAATGGCGATTCCGCTGGTGCGAACCGGCATCGAGCACGCGGAGAAATTCGCCGCAACGCTCGGAATGAAGACAGTCGGCACCGAATACACGCCGCCCCCCACGCCCGACTACACGCCGTTTGCCACCAAGATCAAGGATGCCGGACCGAATTGGGTGTTCTCCTGGTCGCCGTGGGTGTCGCAGGTGAGGACGTTCGAGGCGCTGCGTCGCCTGGGCTGGAGCGGCAGCTATGTGACCTGGGCGCATCTCAACGCCGAGGAAGAGCTCGAGCGCATCAAGGACGGCAAGTTCTACGTCATCGGGACCAACGCGTTCCTGGAGGACAACCTGCCGGCCCACGCGGAGATGCGCGCGATCGCGCATCGCGCAGGGCTGAAATACCCGACGTCCTACCTGACCGAGGGCTTCGTGGCGGGCATGGTGCTCGAGGCCGCGCTCAGGAAGACGGCCTGGCCGCCGACGCCCCAGAAGGTCGCGGCCGCAATGAGCAATCTCAAGGTCGACCTCAAGGGGCTGCGCGGCGGGCCGCTCGAGTGGACCAAGACGAATCATTTCCGCACCGCCCAGTATTACCGGGTCTGGCACTGGGATCCGGCGAAGAGCGCCATCGTTCGCGTGCAGGACTGGAAGGTGATCGGCGCGAAGCGCTGAGCACGCGTCGGATGAGAAGCGTGCCCGCGCGCGGCCCGGGCGGCCGCGCGGCGGGTGACTTGCATCCGCGCGTCGCCGGTCGTCCCGATTCACACGCTGCCCGCCCTCTCCCGCGCGGGCGTCAATCTCCCGCCAGGCCATGCAGCTAGCGGTCAACATCGCCGTACTCGCGTCGATCTACGCGCTGATCAGCTGCGGATACGTGCTGATCTACCGCGTAAGCCGCGTCCTCTCGCTTGCGCACGGCGAAGTGATGATGCTCGGCGCCTATGGTCTCTACGCGACGGCGTCGCTCTTTTCGGGGCACCCGCTGGTCGCCATCGCCGTCGCGCTGACTCTCGCCATGCTGGTCGGCGTGCTCGTCTACGTGGCGCTCATGTGGCGCATGACCGGGGAGTCGGTGCTCGCAGCGGTGCTCGCGACGATCGCGCTGGGGATCCTGCTACGCGGGGCAATGATTCTCGCCTTCGGCACGCAGACACGGTATCCGATGGAAGAGCTCGGCTGGGCGAACGCGTCGGTTGCGATCGGCGACGCCCGGATCTCGGGCGTCGGGTTGGCGCTCGTGCTGACGACCGGCGTTTGCTACGCGCTACTCTTCGCCTTCCTGCGGCTTTCGCGATGGGGCATCCGCATGCGCGCCGCAGGACAGAACCCGCTGCTCGCCGCGCAGCGCGGGATCGGGCTGCATGCGATTTACGCACTGGCGTGGGGCCTTGCGACGCTGACAGGCGGGCTGGCGGGCATGCTGCTCGCCAGCGACGCAGGACTGGAAAGCACGATGGTCGTGATCGGACTCAAGGCGTTTCCGGCCGCGCTCGTCGGCGGGCTCGACAGTCTCCTCGGCGCGCTGCTCGGCTCGCTCGTGATCGCCGCCGCCGAGGTGTTGATGGTCCACTATATCGATCCGCTGCTGTCCGACGTGGTGCCGTTCTTCATCCTGCTCGCGATGCTCGTTGTCCGGCCATGGGGATTCTTCGGCTCGCGCGAGGAGCTGGATAGAGTATGAGGACGGATAAGGCACTCGGGGGGTGCGGGGGGCGCGGGAAGGGCCCGATCGCGCTTACCGGAAGGGGCCCGCGCCCCCTGCTTCGATCCTTCATGCTTTTTTCCGAAGGGGCCCGCGCCCCCTGCTTCGATTCTTCGGGTTTTCTATGAGTGCTCCGCGTGCGAGTGGGTATTTTCGAACGCGGTACGATCGCGATTTCGTTCTGCTCGACACGCGGACCCAGAAGGCCTCGCTGGCGGTGCTCGCAGTCGTGCTCGCGACCTACCCGTTTTTCGCCGGACCGCTCGCCCTGGACCTGGCGAACCAGGTGCTGCTGGGCGCGATCGGCGCGATCGCGCTGATGCTGCTCACCGGCTATGCCGGACAGATCTCGCTCGGCCACGCGGGGCTGCTGGCCGCCGGCGCGTTCACGACCGGCATCCTCTACAAGGAGCTCGGCGCGCCGTTCTGGGTCACGCTTCCTGCTTCGGCAGTGGTCGGCGCGGCACTCGGCCTGATCTTCGGCCTGCCGAGCCTGCGCCTGCGTGGGCTCTATCTCGCGGTGTCGACGCTTGCGCTGCACTTCATCGTCATCTACCTCGGCGCCGAGTACGAGGCGAAGCGCGGATTCTCGACCGGCATCCTGCTCGACCCGCCCGCCATCGGGGATTGGAAGCTCCACGACGCGCGCGGGTGGTATTTCGTGCTGCTCATCGCCGCGGTCGCGACCGTGCTCTTCAGCCTGAACCTGCTGCGCTCGAAGACCGGCCGCGCGTGGCGCGCGATCCACGGGCGAGAGACGGTGGCCGGAGCGCTCGGCATCAGCGTGCAGCGCGCCAAACTCACCGCGTTCGTCGTCTCGTCGGTCCTGACCTCTGTCGCCGGCTGCCTCTTCGCCTATTTCCGCGGGTTCGTTTCGGTCGAGGCGTTCTCGCTCTTCCTCACCATCCAGTACGTCGCGATGATCATCATCGGCGGAATGGGCTCGATTCTCGGCGCGATACTCGGCACGATCTTCGTGATCCTCTTCCCATACTTCATCGAGTGGATGATGGAAGCCCTGGACCTCACCGAGGCGCTGAGCTCCGTGGTGTTCGCAATCAATTACTCCGCGTTCGGCCTGGTGATGCTGCTCTTCCTCGTCTTCGAGCCGCAGGGGCTCGTGGGCATCTGGCGCCGCGTGCAGGCCTGGTTCCTGCTCTGGCCCTTCAAGCAGAAACCCCTGTCGAGCCGCCGATGAAGACCGCGATCAACAGAGGCGGTTCCTGGCGCCCAGGAAGCTGTTGTCCCCTCCTTTTCAAGGACGAGTCGCTCGAAACCCCGCCTCACCCTCGGAGAGGAGGGGAAAAGACCCTGGGCCCGCGCCCCCTGCTTCGTTCCTTCCACCACCCCTTATCGCCTGCAGCCCTCGGCCCGAGCTCCCATGAGTGACCTACTCTTGAGGCTGGAGCGCCTGGAAGTCGTTTATCACCGCGTGGTGACGGCGGTGCAGGGCGTGTCGCTCGACGTGCCAAAGGGCGGCATCGTCGCGCTGCTCGGGACCAATGGCGCCGGCAAGACTACGACGCTGCGCGCCATCTCCGGGTTCATCGGGCTGGATGACGCGCGCGTGACCGAGGGCGCCATTCACTATCGCGGCGAGCGGATCGAGAATCTCGCGCCGCACCGGGTCACCGCGCTCGGTGTCGCACTCGTACCCGAGCGCAGCAAGGTCTTCGAGAACCTCACGGTCGCCGAGAACCTGGAAGCCGTGGTGCCGCGCCGCGGCACCGACCGGCGGCAGCTTGCAGAATCGATCTACGAGCTCTTCCCGGCGCTCGCCCGCCTGCGTACGCGCGAGGCCGGATATCTGTCCGGTGGCGAGCGGCAAATGCTCGCGATCGGCGCGGCGCTCGCATGCGCGCCCGATCTGCTGCTCGTCGACGAGCTGTCGCAGGGCCTTGCGCCAGTGATCGTCGAGGAGCTGATGGCCCGGATCCTGCGGGTGCGCACCGAGCTCGGCACGACCGTGCTGCTCGTGGAGCAGAACGCTCACATCGCGCTCGAGGTCGCGGACTACGGATACGTGATGGAGAACGGCCGCATCGTGCTGGACGGGACACCGGACCGGCTGCGCGCGCATGCCGACATCCAGGAGTTCTACCTCGGTGCGGGCGGCGGCGCGCGGCGGCGCAGCTACCGCGACGTGAAGCAATATCGCAGGAGCCGGCGCTGGTATGGATGACAGTTCGGCGCTCAAGCTCGCGAACATCTCGCTCGCCTTCGGCGGCTTGCGGGTGCTGGAAGGCGTGTCGATCGCCACGCGGCCGGGCGAGCTGCTGGCGCTGATCGGTCCGAACGGCGCCGGCAAGACTTCCGTGCTCAACTGCATCTGCGGAATCTACCGACCCTCGGCGGGCCGCATCACCTTCGGCGGCACGGACATCACGCGCGCCAAGCCCCATCACATCGCACGACTCGGCATCGCGCGGACATTTCAGCACGGCGAGCTCTTTCCGCACATGACCGTTGTCGAGAATCTGCTCGTCGCCCGACACGCGCAGATTCGCACGGGGTTGCTCGCCGAGGGCCTGTTTCTGCCGCACGTACGCGCGGCGGAGGCCGCGCACCGGTGCGCGGTCGAGGAGGTGCTCGATTTCGTGGAGCTCGAGCGCCATCGGCACGAGCACGTCGACGCGCTGCCGTTCGGCATCCAGAAGATCGTCGGCTTCGCGCGGGCGCTTGCGATGCAGCCGAAGGTGCTCCTCCTCGACGAACCCTCCGCGGGACTGAATCGCGAGGAGCGCGAGAACCTCGCTCGCCACATCCTGCGCATCAAGCACGAACTCGGTATCGCCATCATCTGGGTCGAGCACGACATGCAGATGGTTGCCGACCTCGCCGATCGCATCTTCGTGCTCGATTACGGCGTTCCGCTCGCTCAAGGCGCGCCCGAGGCGGTGCTCAAAGACCCTCGGGTCGTCGCGGCCTATCTCGGGACGCGCGCGGCGGCCTGAGCGGCCCAGCCGGCTCCCCGAGGAAGAATCCTTCCGGGCGCGTCGCGCCTGCGCCGCTACACGAGCGGCGGCAGGAACACGACCACGCCGATGTCGGACATAATTTGAGTCCCGGGCGCGAGGCCCGATCGATTCCCCGAGGAGCCCATGGAACGCAGCTTCGAGAAGGAAGTGGAGTTGCTCAAGCTCGGCGACGGCGCGACCTTCCACGGCGAGGGCATCCTCGCGGTGACCAAGGCGTTGCTGCAATCCGGCGTCGCCTACGTCGGCGGCTACCAGGGCGCGCCCGTGTCGCACATGATGGACGTGCTGAACGACGCGCGCGACATCATGGACGAGCTCGGCATCCACATCGAGACGAACGCGTCGGAGGCCGGCGCCGCGGCGATGCTCGGCGCATCGATCAACTATCCGCTGCGGGGCGCGGTGACGTTCAAGTCCACCGTCGGCACCAACGTCGCGTCGGACGCGCTCTCGAATCTCGCCTCGGTGGGCGTGACCGGCGGCGCGCTGATCGTGCTCGGCGAGGATTACGGCGAGGGCGCGTCGATCATCCAGGAGCGCAGCCATGCGTTCGCGATGAAATCGCAGATTTGGCTGCTCGACCCGCGCCCGAACCTGCCGACGATCACGCGCATGGTCGAGCAGGGGTTCGAGCTTTCCGAGGCAACGAGCACGCCGGTGATGCTCGAGTTGCGCATCCGCGCGTGCCACGTTCATGGCACCTTTCCAACCAAGGCGAACCGCGCGTCGGCCGTGTCGCGGAAGCACTTGCTCACGGCGCCGGTGTTCGACTTCGGCCGCATTGCGCTGCCGCCATCGACCTACGCCCAGGAGAAACACAAGATCGAGGTCCGCTGGCCGGCGGCGGTGAAGTTCGTCACCGAACACGCCCTGAACGAAGTGTTCGAGGGAACCGCGGACGACGTCGGCATCATCTGCCAGGGCGGCATGTACAACGTCGTGGTGCGGGCGTTGCAGCAGCTCGGCCTGGCGAATGCGCTCGGCGCAGCGCGCATTCCGATCTACTGCCTGAATGTCACCTATCCGCTCATCCCGGCGGAAGTCACCCGGTTCTGCGCGGGCAAGCGCGCGGTGCTGATGGTCGAGGAAGGCCAGCCGGCCTTTCTCGAGGACGCGCTCCACGCGCTCCTGCGACGCGCCGACCTGCAGACTCGCGTCCACGGGAAAGACGTGCTGCCGATGGCCGGCGAGTACACCGGCGAGACGGTGCTGACCGGCGTCGCGCGATGGATCGAAGCGGCTGCGCCACGGGGCGTCGATACGGCCGACGCACAACGCCGGCTCGACGTGCTGACCGCACCGAAGCGCCAGGCCGCGGAGATATTCGGCGCGCCGCTCCCGGCACGTCCACCGGGGTTTTGCGTCGGGTGTCCCGAGCGCCCGGTTTTCTCGGCGATGAAGCTCGTCGAACGCGAACACGGCAAGATCCACGTCTCCGCCGATATCGGCTGTCACACCTTCTCCACGCTCCCACCGTTCAACATCGGGCACACCGTGCTCGGCTACGGGCTGGGCCTCGCGTCCAACTCGGCGGTCGCGCCGATGTTCGGCAAGCGCACCGTGACCATCATGGGCGACGGCGGCTTCTGGCACAACGGCCTCACCTCCGGTGTCGCGAACGCCGTGTTCAACCAGGACGACGGCATCCTGGTGATCATGAAGAACGGCTACAGCTCGGCGACCGGCACCCAGAACATCCCCTCCTCGCCCCATCAGGACGCAGGCAAGTCGCAGGACATGTCCATCGAGCGCACGCTGAAGGGGCTGGGCGTGAACTGGATCAAGAACGTCTATACCTATCGCGTCGACCGGATGAAGCGGGTGCTGGAGGACGCGATGACCACCGGGTACAAGGGCCTCAAGGTGATCGTGGCCGACGCCGAATGCCAGCTCGAGCGTCAACGGCGGCTGCGCCCGCTGGTCGCCGCGCAGCTCAAGCGCGGCGAGCGCGTGGTGCGCGAGCGCTTCGGCGTCGACGAGGACGTCTGCACGGGCGACCACTCCTGCGTGCGGCTCTCGGGCTGCCCTTCGCTCACCGTCAAGCCGAGCACCGATCCGCTCAGGACCGATCCGGTGGCCCACGTGAACAACGGCTGCGTGGGCTGCGGGCTGTGCGGGGAGGTCGCGCACGCCGCGGTGCTGTGCCCGTCGTTCTTCAAGGCACGGATCGTCCAGAACCCGAGTGCCTGGGATCGCGTCCTCGCGCGCGTGCGCGCAACCGTCATCGGCTGGCTCCAGCCGGCGTGAGGAACCGACAATGGAAGTTTCTTTCACCGAAGAAATAAAATCCCTGCGGCTCGGCGCCGGCGACACGTTCCGCGGCGAGGGCATTCTCGCGGTAACGAAGGCGCTGCTGCAATCCGGCGTCGCGTACGTCGGCGGGTATCAGGGCGCGCCGGTCTCGCACCTCCTCGACGTGATGGTGCAGGCGCGCGAGCTCATGAATGAACTCGGCGTGCACGTCGAATCGTGCTCCAACGAGGCCTCCGCGGCCGCGATGCTCGCGGCCTCGATCAACTACCCGGTGCGCGGCGCGGTCACGTGGAAATCCATCGTCGGCACCAACGTCGCGGCCGATGCGCTCTCGAATCTCTCCTCGGCAGGCGTGATGGGGGGCGCCCTCATCGTGCTCGGCGAGGACTACGGCGAAGGCGCGAGCGTCATCCAGGAACGCAGTCATGCCTACGCCCTGAAGTCGTCGATGATCCTGCTCGATCCGCGGCCGAGCCTGCCGTGCATCGTGCGGATGGTCGAGGAGGGCTTTGCGCTCTCGGAGGCCTCGAACACGCCGGCAATGATGGAGTTGCGCATACGAGCCTGCCATGTCCGCGGCGAATTCGCGGCGCGCGACAATCTCGCGCCGGCGATCTCGACGCGCAATCTGCTCGCCGGTCCGCCCGTATTCGAGTACGACCGGCTCGCGCACCCCCCTGCCATATTCCGGCAGGAGAAGCTCAAGGTCGAAGTGCGGCTGCCGGCCGCGCGACGGTTCATCGTCGAACGCGGCCTGAACGAAACGTTCGGCCCGGGCGAGGGCGAGCTGGGACTCATCGTCCAGGGCGGCCTGCACAACAACCTGGTGCGCGCGCTGCAGACGCTGGGCCTCGCGGACGCGTTCGGCGAGCTCCGGATGCCGACTTTCTGCCTCAATGTCGTGCACCCCATCGTTCCGGAGCAGATCACGCAGTTCTGCGCCGGAAAGCGCGCCGTGCTCGTTCTCGAGGAAGGTCAGCCCGAGTACATCGAGCAGGAGATCGCGACGCTCCTGCGCCGCGCCGACCTGCAGACGAAGCTGCACGGCAAGGATCTCCTCGCCATGACCGGCGAGTACAACGTGGAGGTCATCCTGCGCGGCCTGGTCGGCTTTCTGCGCGCCCATGCTCGGAGCGCGGATGCGGAAGGCGGTGCGGCGTGGCTCGCGCGCATCGACCGCCTGCGCCGCGACGCGACCGCCGCGCTCGGCGAGCCCCTGCCGGCGCGGCCGCCCACATTCTGCATCGGCTGTCCCGAGCGCCCGGTCTTCGCAGCGCTGAAGCTCGCCGAGCGCGAGGTCGGCAAGGTGCACGTCGCCGGCGACATCGGCTGCCACGCGTTTGCGACCTTCGCGCCGTTCTCGCTCGGAAACTCGATTCTCGGCTATGGCATGAGCCTCGCGAGCGCCGCGGGGGTCAAGAACCTGATGGCGCGCCGGCCGGTCGCGATCATGGGCGACGGCGGCTTCTGGCATAACGGCCTGCTCTCCGGCGTGACCTCCGCGCTGCTCAACAAGGGCGACGGGGTGCTCGTCGTCATGAAGAACGGCTATTCGTCGGCGACGGGCACGCAGGATCTGCTTTCCACGCCGCCGGAGGATATCCGGCGAATGATGGCCGGGAAGAGCGCCGCGCACGGCGACCACCACATCGAGAAGACCCTCACCGGCATGGGCGTCGGTTGGCTGCGCACGGTGAACAACTACCGGGTTGCGGACGTCGCGAAGACGCTGCGCGAAGCGCTGACGACGACCTACAAGGGACTGAAGGTGGTGATCGCCGAGGGTGAATGCCAGCTCGAACGCCAGCGCCGGCTGCGCCCGCTGGTCGCCGCGCAACTCAAGCGCGGCGAGCGCGTGGTGCGCGAGCGCTTCGGCGTCGACGAGGACGTCTGCACCGGCGACCACTCCTGCGTGCGGCTCTCGGGCTGCCCTTCGCTCACCGTCAAGCCGAGCACCGATCCGCTCAAGACCGA
>JAABRB010000316.1 GCA_011391185.1 Betaproteobacteria bacterium | reverse complement strand
ACCTCGGGATCGATCCATACCCAGCGCGCGGGGTCGGGGAACGTGCCACGTCGGCGCCGGCGGCGCTTCTCGGCGGCGCATGTCTGGTCGTAGATCAGGGCCGAGACGCCCGGACGCTTGATTGACCAGTCGCGCAGCTCGCGCTGCACGCGGTCAAGCGATTCGCGCGCGACGACCGGCACACCCGGGGGCGCGCTCGCCGTGCCGTGATAGCGCTCCGGCTCCTCGCTGATGATGACAATGCGCTCGACCCCCTCGTCGACAAGCTGGCGAGCCAGCTGCGGAACCGTCATCCGCCCTTCGA
Organism: Betaproteobacteria bacterium; assembly: GCA_011391185.1. Next base: position 4,232 of record JAABRB010000316.1, on the reverse strand, counting down.
CGGGCTGGCCGCCGGTCATCGCCACTGCGTCGTTGTAGAGCAGCTTGTAGGTGATCGGTACATTGGCGGCCACTGCCGCGCGAATGGCGAGCGAGCCCGAGTGGAAGTACGTGCCGTCGCCCATGTTGGCGAACACGTGCGGCGTGTCGCTGAAGCGTCGCGCGCCAGCCCATGCCATGCCCTCGCCGCCCATGTGCGACACCGTCTGGGTGTTGCGCCCCATCCACATGGCCATGAGGTGGCAACCCACCCCGGCGAGCGCGATGCTGCCTTCCGGAACACGCGTCGAGGCGTTGTGCGGGCATCCCGGGCAGAACCAGGGCAGGCGCTGCAGCGGCGTCCGCGCGGCGTCGAGCGCCCGCTCCTGTTGAGCGAACAGCGCGAGTCGGTCGCGAATGGCGGTACTGGTATGAAAGCGCTCCACGCGTGCGGCGATCGCGCGCGCGATGATCGCCGGATTGAGTTCCATGAGCGGTGGCAGCAGCCAGTCGCCGTGCGGCAGCGCCCATTCGCCTTTCTCGTCGAACTTGCCGACCACGCGCGGACGCACGTCTTCGCGCCAGTTGTACAGCTCCTCCTTCAACTGGTACTCGATCAGGTGGCGCTTCTCCTCGACCACCAGAATTTCCTCAAGCCCTTGCGCAAAGCGCCGCACGCCTTCGGCCTCGAGCGGCCAGGTCATGCCCACCTTGTACAGGCGGATGCCGATCTCGGCCGCAAGATGCTCGTCGATGCCGAGATCGTCGAGCGCCTGGCGAACGTCGGCGTAGCTCTTGCCGGCGGTCAGGATGCCGAGCCGCGCGCGCGGGCTGTCCCACACGATCCGGTCGAGGCGATTCGCCCGCGCATAGGCCAGCGCGGCGTACACCTTGTACTCGTGCATCCGGGATTCCTGCGCAGGCACGGGATCCGGCCAGCGCAGACTCAGTCCGTCGGCCGGCAACTCGAAGTCGGTCGGCAGACGTGTCTCGATGCGCGCCGGGTCCACGACCACCGACGCGGAGCTCTCGGCAACGTCGCCCACCAGCTTCAGCGCCACCCAGCAGCCCGAATAGCGCGACATGGCCCAGCCGTGCAGTCCGAAGTCGAGAATCTCCTGGACCGATGAGGGCGCCAGCACGGGCATGGCCACCGACTTGAACATGTGTTCGCTCTGGTGGGCATGCGCCGAGGACTTCGCGGCATGGTCATCACCCGCGATCGCGAGCACGCCCCCGTGACGCGCCGTGCCGGCGAAGTTCGCGTGCTTGAGCACGTCGCCCGAGCGATCGACGCCGGGACCCTTGCCGTACCACATCCCGAACACGCCGTCGTAACGCGCGCCGCCGAAAAGTTCGAGCTGCTGCGAGCCCCATACCGCAGTCGCGGCGAGATCCTCGTTCACACCGGGCTCGAAGACCACGTGGTGCGCCTCGAGATGCTTGCGTGCTTCCCACAGCGCCAGATCGAGGCCGCCGAGCGGCGAGCCGCGATAGCCTGAAATGTATCCGGCGGTGTTCAGACCTGCCGCGAGATCCCGCTCCCGCTGCAGCATCGGCAGGCGCGCGAGCGCCTGCATGGCGGTGAGAAACACCGTCCCGCGCTCGAGCGTGTACTTATCCTCGAGTGTGACCTGGCGAAGCGTGATCGGCGCGTTCATCGCTGAGCGCTCTGAGTGCTCTATCCCCTCCTTTTCAAGGAGGGGTGGCTGCGAAGCAGCCGGAGTGGTTGCGGCGCTGATCGAAGGCTATTGACCACCCCGCCGCCTCCGGCGGCACCCCTCCTTGAAAAGGAGGGGAAAAAAACTAGCTCCATCCTGCTCCCCTCATTCTTCACTGCCCACAACTCACCGCGCCCTCCTTCACCAGTGCGTCGATGTCGCCGTCCTGGTACCCAGCCTGGCGCAGCAGCTCGCGCGTGTGCTGGCCGTACTTCGGCGGGAAGGGCAGCTCGGTGTTCTGTCCGGGCCAGTCCACGGCCGCAGGTTGCATGCGCACCGCCTTGCCCGCGGGCGTGCGCGTGAGTGTCAGCTTGTCGCGCAATGCCTCCAGCGCCCGCACTTCAGGAACCGCGTTGATCTGCGCGTTCGGGATGGTCGCTCGCGCGAGGTCTTCGGAAATCGTGGTGCCAGGGTGCTCCCGCGTGATCGCTGCGATCTCGCGGAGAATGTTCTTTCGATCGAGATTGCGGCCTTCGTTGGTTTCGCGCTCGGAATTGGCGAGGGGCGCAAATTTCGGCACGGCAGTGAGCCGTCGCCACTGCGCATCGTTGCCGATCGCCATGTAGACGAATCCGTCGCGCGTCGGATACACGCTCGTCGGAATGAACTTGCGATGTTCGTTGCCCGCGCGAGTGATTTCTTCCGGCGCGCAATCGAAGTCGATGAGCGGGAGCGTCGTGATGAGCCACGACGCCGCGGCCTGCAGCATCGAGACGTGGATCGCGCGGCCCTGCCCCGTTTCCGCGCGCTCGGCGAGCGCGAGCATCACGCCTGCGTAGACCTCGTCGCCCGCCTTGAGGTCGATGAGCGGCACACCGGAGAGCATAGGCGGTCCCTCCGGATCGCCGGTGAGCTCCATGTACCCCACCATCGCCTGCAGCACCGGGTCGTAGCCGGGAGTCTTCGGATACCCGGGGCCGAGCGCCGATATCGCCGCCCAGATGATGTCGGGCCGGACCCGCTTGAGCGTCTCGTACTCGATGCCGAACGCCGCATACCGGTCGGGCAGCGTGTTGCAGCAGAAGATGTCCGCTTCGACTGCGGAAATGAGCCGGTGCAGGGCTTCCTGGCCGCGGGAATCCTTCAGGTTCAGTGCGACCGCCTGCTTGCCGACGTTGGGCGCGACGAAATAGCTGCGCCGGTCGTCGTCGGCGATACGCGCGCCGATGTAGCGGTTCGGGTCACCCGGCAACCCGCCACCGCCGACCGCCTCGACCTTGATCACTCGCCAGCCGAGCTGCGCGAAGCGGAGCGTCGCATAAGGCAGCGACAGTGCTTGTTCCATGGAGACTACTGTGCGGGGTTTCATTCTCCACCTAGTTGCAATGACGCGCGAGTGCCTTGGTGTTTTCTCCCCTCCTTTTCAAGGAGGGGTGCCGCCGGAGGCGGCGGGGTGGTTCAGCAAGCGCCGCACACCACCCCGTCTGCTGCGCAGCCACCCCTCCTCAAAGAGGAGGGGAAACTACACGATCCTGCCGGCCTCCTGAATCCTCACGACTCACGCGGGACACCCTTCAGCGCTCGGTAGACATTCTCCGGCGTGTAGGGCAGCTTGAGGATCCTCACGCCGGTGGCGTTGTAGATCGCGTTCGCGGTCGCCGCGGCGATGCAGATCGCGGGCGCCTCGCCAACGCCTTTCGCCCCGCGCGGCCCCTCGCCGTCCATCGACTCGATGAACGTGACGTCCATCTCCGGGATCTCCGGCGCGGTCACCAGCTTGTAGTCCCGGAACCCCGGGTTCTTCACCACGCCGTTCTCGACGATCAGCTCTTCGGTGAGCGCATAGCCCTGTCCCATCACCACGCCGCCCTCGATCTGCCCCTCGATGCCGAGTCGGTTCAGCACCCGGCCCACGTCGTGTGCGCCCCAGACCTTCTCCATCTTCACGTTGCCGGTGTCGGTATCCACCACGATCTCGATCACCTGCGACGCCCAGGCATAGGCCGCCGACACGTCGCCCTTGAATCCCTTGTCCTGGTGCGCGGACGGCGGCTCGTAATAATGCGTGGTCATGACGAGATCGGCTTTTTCCGAAAAGTGCAGCGACCGGAGCAACCGGGCGAGCGGCATGATCGCCTCGCCGTTGGCCGCCAGCACGATCGTCCCCTGGCGAAGGTCGAGCGCCGATTCGTCGTGACCCGTCACCTTCGCGGCGAGCGCCATGATCTTCTCACGCGCCTTGCGCGCCGCGCCGAGGGCCGAGTTGCCGGCAATGAACGTCGTGCGGCTGGCGTGGACGCCGACGTCCCACGGCTTGACGTCGGTGTCGTTGTTGACGACCGTCACGGCGTCCATCGGCACGCCGAGCTCCTCGCACACGAGCTGCGCGATCACGGTCTCCGAGCCCTGCCCGATTTCGGAGGCGCCCGTGATCACGGTAATGTGCGCGAAATCGTCGATCTTCACGATGGTGCCGCAGCCATCCGACGGATAGATCTTCGCGCCGCCGCCGACGTGCAGCATCGACGCCATGCCGACGCCGCGCTTGTAGCGGTCCGGCTTCGCCTGGTTGGCAATGTTTTCACGATGCTTG